>JAPLML010000070.1 GCA_026387055.1 Planctomycetota bacterium
GCTGCTCGGCGACCCGCTTCTGGTCCTCGCCCACGTAGAAGACCGCGGAGCGGTACTGCGAACCCACGTCCGGGCCCTGGCGGTTGACCTGGGTGGGATCGTGGATCTCGAAGAACAGGCGGGCGAGCTGCTCGTACGAGACGCGGGCCGGGTCGAAGACGATCTCGACGGCCTCGGCGTGGCCGGTCGTGCCGGTCGAGACCTGCTCGTAGGACGGCGTCTGGACCTTGCCGCCCGTGTAGCCGGAGGTGACGGCCAGGACGCCGCCCACCTGCCGGAACGCATGTTCCACGCCCCAGAAACAGCCCCCGGCGAAGATCGCACGCTGGAGCGGCCACTTCGACTCCGGGATGAAGACCAGCGAGGCCGAGTTCACGCAGTGCCGCACGTCCTTCTCGGTGAGCTTCTCGCCGGTGAACACGTGGCCGAGGTGGCCGCCGCCCGCGGCGCAGAGGATTGCGGTCCGCCGGCCGTCGGCGTCGGGCCGGCGCTGGACGGCCCCCGGGATTTCATCGTCGAAGCTCGGCCACCCGCACTGCGAGGAGAACTTGCTCTCCGAAAGATAGAGCCTCGCGCCGCACTGCCGGCAGATATAGAGGCCGCGCTCGAAGTGGTTCCAGTACTTGCCGGTGAAGGGCGCTTCCGTGCCCTTGTCGAGGATGACGTGCTTCTCGGCCTCGCTGAGCGGCGGCATCTTCGGCGTCTCGGCCGACCCCTGGTGACCGGTCTTTTCGGACATGCTCTCTCCCCCTTCCGTGCCGGGCGCCGCGCAGCCGGCCATCGCCAGGAGGACCAACGCGCCGGCACTGAAGATGCCGAACCTCATGGCGGACCCTTTCCCCCTTATCGCTGATTATAGGCCCGCCGGTCCGGTCCAGGAAAGAGCAGCGGGTCTTGCGGAGTTCCGTCGGCTTGATGCTCAGGACCCTCGGGCCAGCCGCTCGTTGAGCTGGCGCCAGGCGGCCATGGACCGGGCGAGATGGTCGCGGGCGTCGCCGCCGATGCCGTAGCACTGGAGACCCACGGGACCCTTGTAGCCGACCTCGCGGAGCGTCCGCAGGAGCCCCAGCATGTCGAAGCTGCCCTCGTCGAGCGGCACGATCCACTTGCCCTTCCCGGCGCGGAGGTCGGCGGCGCGATCCGACCCGTTGATGCTCACCGCCACCAGGAGCGGGCCGGCGGACTTCAGGAGCGGCGCGATGTTCTTCTCGTCGTCGACCTTCAGGAAGTGGCACAGGTTGAACATGACGCCGACGTTGGGCCGGTCGACCTTGCGGGCCACGCGGACGGCGTCGTCCACCTTCTCGAGCCAGTCGCTGACGTGGGGATAGAGCGCCAGCTTCACGCCGTGCGGTTGGGCCAGGTCGGCCATCTCGCGCAGGAGCGCGACAGCCCGCTCGTCGCCGGCGGTGTCGGAGGGCTTGCCCCCGCCCACCAGGATCGCGAGCATCGTGTCGCGGCCCTTCAGGAGCGGGAGGATGTCCTTGAGCCGCGGATCGTACGGCTGCTTCTGTCCGGGGGCGATGTCGAGGCGGACGTAAACCTGGAACAGTTTCAGCCCGGCGGCATCGAGGGTCTGGAGCCGCTCCGGCACCTTGTCGAGCCAGAGGTGCCCCGCCCCGTCATAGCCGAGGTCCTTGAGCATCTCGGCCTGCTGCGGAAGGTCGCGCTTCTTGGCGTCGTGCGTATCCATGCAGAGGGCGAAGAAGGGGAACGCGCGGGCGGGCGGATCGGCGCCCCGGACCGCGGCCCCTGCCCCGCCGAGGAGCACGCACACCGCCAGCGGCAGCGCCGTCGCGAGGAACGGCAGGTGGTGGCGCCTCATCTCATCGATCTCCATGCCTGCCAAGCGTTCGCACCTGCTTGGCCTGACTTCTCATGCTGTCGCCCTGGGCGAGGTCGCCGCGGCGACCGAGTCGAAGGGTCTCGCCGTGCGAACAACTGAACACGCCCAGCCCTCAACCCTCCATCACCACTTTTATGCCCATGAGTTGGGCCAGTTGGTTGACGCCCTGCACGTGGTTGCCGTAGAAGACCACCCGGTGCAGCAGGGTCATCATGCCTTCCTTTTCGATGACGCCGCTGCCCCAGTTCTGGAGCATCTTCCGGGCGTCGGCCACCTGGGCGGTGATCTGCGTGCGGCAGCCGCGGTCGTCGAAATCGGGGATCTCGATGATCTTCTGGGCCGACAGGAGCATCGTGTTGAGGTTGGCGAGCTTCGCGCACGTGATCTCCTGCCCGACGCGCAGCTCCACCTCGAGCGCCGCCCCGTGGTTGTCGTCGCGATGGGTGCGGAGGATGAACGGGGCCCGCTCGCCGGCCGGGCCGTCCATCTTCGTCGGCGACACGCAGTGGGCGTGGATCACCGCGTTCTTCGATGTGTCGAACAGCGGATCGGTGACGAACCCCGGCACGCCGAACGCGTAGCCGAACAGGAGCTGCGTCAGGACCGAATCCATGTCGCCCTCGCACGTGCCCACCAGGCCCAGGTCGCCCAGCTTGCTGAACGTGAGGCACCCCTTCGCCGGCTTGCCCATGCAGAGCGAACTCGTGACGGCCCGGGCGCCGTGCCGGATCATCAGGTTCCTGGTGGCCAGGTACAGCCGGGCCGAGTTCACGATCTCGGCCCGCGGCGGCTCGACGATTCTCTTGGCCGGCCGAATCCAGTACCCTTCCGCCTCGGCCTCGGCGGCGGCAAGGTCCACCGCCTTGTGGGCGTCCATGATCTCGGGGCCGGTGATGGGGATCATCTCGGCGCCGAAGCGCTCCTTGACCATCTCGGGCGAGCAGGCCGGGGCCGTGCCGCGCGGGCCGCCCACCACGAGGATCTTCGACTGCCGCATCCGCACCGGCACCCGCAGGAGGGCCGCGGCCCGGTCGATGTCGGCGTAGTCGCGTGAGGCCACGAGGATCACCCGCTTGCCCGCCTTCTGCCACTGCGGGACGTACATCCAGTCGTGCCCGCTGAAGGGCTGCGAGAAGATGGCCGTGGGGAGGCCCGTGTTGACGAAGGCGAGGAGCGGCCCGCCGGAGCCGAAGGCCAGGTGCACCAGCAGGAGCGCGTCGGGCTGGCCGATCGTCGCCGCCAGCGCGGCCGCCGCCTGATCGTCGTTGGGGATGAGCTCCCCGCCGACGAACTGGACGTCGCCCATCCGCTGCTGGAGGCCCGCCAGGTACTTCTGAAACATGACCACCTCGGCCTTGGCGTCGAACTCCGGCTTGGGCCACGCGCCGCCGAGACCCACGTAGACCACGTGGATCTTGACCGGCGGCAGCTTGGGCCAGCCGACGTCTTCGGCCGTCACCACGGCGGGCGCGGGGGCCGCTTTCCGCGCCGCCGCGCACCCGGCCATCAGCATCCCGCCGGCGATCGCCGACGTTTCGAGGAATTGACGGCGGGTCAGTCCGCGACTCATGGAGGGTACCTCCCAGTAAGGCCTGATTCATGCCGTAGCGTCACCGGCAGGCGCGCCAACGTGGCGGCACAGTAGTCCGTCACACTTGTTCGTGTGAGTGCAATTGGGTAGCGCGGTGGGCAGTCCTGCCCGCCGCGCTTAACTTACCGACAGTTTCAATTGTGACGCACCAATAGCCCGCCCGCGGCGACAGACTACTTGCCGACATACGCCCGGTACAGCGCGATCGCCTGCGGGTCGGAAATCTCCCGGCCGATAACCAGCCGCGCGCGGGCCGAAGCCGTCTCGCCCGCCTTGAGATCGCGGCCAAACAGCGCGAGATACACCGAACGGTGGCCTTCCTCGCCGTAGGGCATGGAGACGGCGAAGCAGTCTTCCGCCGGCGCCATGAGGACCGCCGCCAGGCCGCGCTCGGCATCGCGCCGCAGGGCCAGCGGCGCGGCCAGCCGGGGCATGATCCTCCAGTCCACGGGGTTCGGCGGGCGACTCCACCGGCCGTCGGTAATCGTCCGCACGGCAGCGTCGTCGCGAGGAAACGCCTGCCAGTCGCCGGCCGATTTCCTGGCCTCCAGGAAGCCGGCCTTCCCGCCCGCGTCCGGGTTCTCCTGGACGTAGACGAACGAGGCCGGGAACCCTTCGAAATATGAGGCCAGGAACAACTCGAACCGACGCAGGTCCTGCTGGGGCTTGACGGTCGCCTGAAAATCCAGCACGTCGGGCGCCGTCCAGCGGTAGACGGCTGCGATCTCAAGCGGGTGCTCTTTGTCCGGCAGCCAGCGCACTTCCACGGCCCCGTCGGAAAGCAGCTGCGCCTGGCTCGACCAGTCCCATGCGGCCGGTCCGAAGCGGGCGTCGGCCGTGAGCAGGCGATAGGGGGAGAAGAGGCCCAGCGCGCCGGCCACGGGTGCGCCCGAGGCCCCTTCCAGCACAGGACGAAGGCCGAGCGACTTGCCCCCCGCCCGCAAAGTGCCTCGCCAAGCGCCCGTATCGAAATGGTACTCGCTCCCCGCGGCGGTGAAGGCCAACCGGGGCGGCGGCGCTTTGGCCACATCCGGGGGTGGGGCGCCTGGCTCCGCCGCAACCGCCGACAGGAGGCCAAGCGCGACGGCCCAGCCCAGACAGCCTCCCGCCACGAGCCACCGCCGGCGCGAACGTTTCATGGCGTCGTCACCCCAGTAACCCCTCCGTTACGTATGCGTTTACCGTGCCTGCTTGCGTGCGCCCCTCTCCCCTTGTGGGAGGAGGGGACGGGGGTGAGGGGCCTCGTGGCCCAGACGCCCCGTCTGGGCATCCTGCACAGCCGAGGGCGGCTGTGCCACAGACGACTCACCCTCACCCGGCTTCGCCACCCTCTCCCATCAAGGGAGAGGGTTGACCAGCCTCTCGCACACGGCGCGGCGGGTCAGGAGGCCTGGGCCGCCCTGTCAGGCCGCGCCGCCTTCTTCGATGATCTTGAAGCCCATCAGGTTGTGCAGGATCTCGAGCGGCTGCGTGTAGTCGCCGTAGAAGACCGCGCGATGCAGGAGGGTCATCGTGTCGCCCTTGATCACGTCGGCGCCCCAGTTGAGGAAGAGGCGCCGGGCGTCGGCCACGCTCTGGGCGAACTGCGTGCGGCAGGCCAAGGGGCTCCGGCTCGTCTCGATGATCGTACCCGGGCAGACGAGCATCGTGTCGAGGTTCACGAGCTTCGCGCAGGTCACCGGCTGGCCGACGCGGTTCTCCACCTCGACCGCCACGCCGCCGCGGCTGTCGGTCTGGGTGCGGATCCGGAACGGGAGGCGCTGGCCTTGGGGCCCGTCCATCTTCGTGGCCGAGGTGCAGTGGAAGTGGACCATGGCGTTCTTGGCGGTGTCGATGACGGGGTCGGTGATGAAGCCCGGCACGCGGAAGGCGTAGGCGAAGATGAGCATGGTGAGCGTGGAATCGATGTCGCCCTCGCACGCCCCCACGAAGCCGAGATCGTTGAGCTTGCTGAACGTGAGGCAGCCGCGCGGCGTGCCCATGCAGGCCCGGCTGCAAACGGCCTGGGCGTTCTCCTCGATCATGAGCTTCTTGGTGGCCAGGAACAGCCGGGCCGAGTCGACGATCTCGGGCCGCTTGGGCTCGACGATCTCCGTGGCCTGGCTGAGCCAGTAGGCTTCGGCCTCGGCCTCGGCGGACTTATTATCAATTGACTTGAATATTTCCATGAGGCGCGCGTTGGGGACGTTCACGAGGTCGGCGCCGAGCCGCTTCTTGACCTCCTCGGCCGAGCAGGCGGCGGCCGTCCCGTTGGGCCCGTCGACCGCGAGGATCCGCGTCCGCTTCAGGAGCGCCGGCACGCGCATCAGGCCGACCACCTGGTCGAGCTCCGCCCAGTTGCTCGAGGGCATGAGCATGACCTTCTTGCCCTGCTTGTGCCACTGGGGGAAGTACATCCACCCGTGGCCGCTGAAGGGCTGGGAGAACAGCGCGGTGGGCAGGCCCACGTCGACCAGCTTGGTCAGCACCGGGGCGTCGCCCCCGTGGCCCGACAGGTGGATGATCAGCAGGCCGTCGGCGTCGGCCAGCTTGGCGGCCACCTCGTCGACGTTGGCCGGCGGCACCATGTCCCCGCCGACGAACTTCACGTCGCCGAGTTTCTTCTCCAGGTCCGCGAGGTACTTGTTGAACTTGTCCAGTTCCTCGGGCGGGTGGGTGAGGTAGCCGTCGCCGGTGCGGCCGGCAAAGACCTTGTGGATCTTCGCCGGCGGGAGCTTGGGCCAGCCGGCCCGGTCGTCGCTCGCCGCCGCAACCACGCGGGCCCGCTCCGCCATGCAGCCGG
>JAPLML010000033.1 GCA_026387055.1 Planctomycetota bacterium
CTCGGCGGCCTCGGCCCGCCGCTCCGTCTCGGACGAGTGGGCCGCGACCTCGACGAGCGCCTTCGTCGCCGGGTCCACCGCCTCGGCCAGGGCCTGCTTGTGCCGGCCGCCCTTGGGCTTCCTTCCGCCGTCACGGACCGCGAGGTCGAACGCGCGGTGGACCGTCAGGTCGGGATACCGCCGGATGGGCGAGGTAAAGTGACAGTACGCGCCCGAGCCGAGGGCGAAGTGGGCCTCCTTCTTCACGCTGTACTCCGCCCGCTTCAGGCTCCTGAGGACCGCCAGGTGGATGCCGTACGCCTCGGGCTTGCCGCGCACGGCGTTCAAGAGGCCCTGAAGCTCGTGGCGGCTGCGCGGATTGGCCAGCGTGTAGCCGACGCTGCGGGCGAAGTGCATCAGGTCCTCGGCGGCCTCGTCGTCGGGCTCGGGGTGGATGCGGCGGATGTACGGCCGGCCGGCCTTGTCGAGCTCGCGGGCCACCGCCTCGTTCGCTTCGACCATGAACATCTCGATGATACGATGGCTGAAGCTCGTGTCTTCGGGGTGGGCGGCCACCACGCGGCCGTCGTCGTCGAACTCCAGGGCGACCTCCGGCAGGTCGAGCTCCAGGTAGCCCTGTCGCCGCCGCCGCGCGAGAAGCGTCTTGGCCAGCCGGTTCATCTTCCCCAGCAGGTCGGCCACCTTCGGCGGCAGGCCGTCGGCCTTGCCTTCGAGGGCGGCGCTGGCCTGCTCGTAGGTCAACCGCTTGGCGCTCTTGATGAACGAGTTGGCAAGCTGGACCTCCATCGGCTCGCCCTCGCGGTCGAAGCGGATCAGCGCGCTCTTCGTGAGCCGCGTGCGGCCCTCCTGGAGGCTGCACACGCCGTTCGAGAGGACCTCCGGCAGCATCGGCAGGACCGTCGTGGGCAGGTACACGCTTGTGCCGCGCTCCAGCGCCTCGGCGTCGAGCGGCGACCCGCTCCGGACGAAGAACGCCACGTCGGCGATGTGGACGCCCAGAGTGAAGGTGCCGTCGCCGTGCTCGGTCAGGCTGATGGCGTCGTCGAAGTCGCGGGCGTCCTCGGGGTCGATGGTGATGACGGTCTCGTGGGTGAGGTCGCGGCGCCCTTCGAGCGACGCGTCGTCCATCCGCGCCGCCGCGGCCCGGGCCTCGGCCAGGACCTCCGGCGGGAACTTGTCGGCCAGCTCGAACTGGCGGATGACGACAAGCGTGTCCACGCCCGGCGCGCCGCGCTCGCCCAGGACCTCGGTGATGACGGCCTCGCCCGGCTCGCCGCGAAGGCCATACTTGACGACCTCGAAGACGACCTTGTCCTTGGGCTTGGCGCCGGCGCTGGAGGCGTCGGGCACGGCGAAGTCCTGTTGAAGGATGCCGCCGTCGGGCCGCACGACCGGCCCGGTCTCGGCCACATAGTAGGTGCCGACGAAATGCGTCTGGCCTCGCTCGCGGATCTCGACGATGCGGCCGTAGTAGCCGCGCGGCGATTTCCCCGCCACCTCGGCCACGACCGTGTCGTTGGTGACGGCGCCGAGGTTCCCTTCCGGCGGGATGAAGACGTCCTCGCCGGCGGTGGGGCCGTCCTTCGCGTCCGGCTCAACGAACCCGAAGCCGCGCTGCGACTGGCTGAAGCGGCCCACAATGGTCCGGCCACGGTGCCGCACGCGGGGCTTTTCTTCGGGCGGGGGAAGCTGAAGCCTCCCGTGGAGGCTGACGCCGATCTCGCCGTCGGCGATCATACGTTTGACGAGGGCGCGGAACTCCGCGTAGTCCTCTTCGGCCACGTCGAAGAACCGCGCCAACCGCCTCAACTTCACCGGGTGATAGTGGTGCGATTCAAGCTGGGCCAGGATTTTCTCGCGCGTGGTCATTCGTGGTCTTTCCGTGAATTGGCTCTTCCAGCAGTATACGCCTCGCGCCGCAAGGTGGCAATTTCAAATGCCGGGCCTTGCCTTTGGGCTCGCCATCCCGTACGCTGTCGAATGCACCAGCACGCGAGGAAACACGCATGGCCGATAACCTGGAGGAAGTTCTGGGGCTGGCCACCGCGCTCGGGCAGGCGCTCCGCCGGCACCCGCGCTACACCCTGCTGAGGGAGGCGGACGCCCGCGTCCGGGCCGACAAGCCCGCCACCGAAGCGCTCGACGCTTACAACCGCGCCGCCTCGACCATCGGCCGCAAGGAACGCGCCGGCCAGCCCGTCAACGTCGACGAGAAGCGGAACCTGGAACGCCTTCACCAGACCGTGGCCGCCAACGAGACCATCAAGGCGTTCATGCGGGCGCACGCGGACTTCGCGGAACTGATGCGACGGATGAACGACACGATCCACAACGCGATGAGCGAGCCGGAAGAGGCCGAAGCGCCGGCGCAAGCGCCGGCCCAGGCGGAGCCGCCAAAGGCATAGGGGCGTGTCCTGTCTTCCATTTTCGATTTTTGATTATAGATTTTCGATTTGAAAAACCAACGGCCGGCCCCTTCGCAGGTCGCAGGCCGTGGTGGGTGTCGTTGCCGTGTGCCGTTCAGTCGAAAATCAAAAATGTCTAGAGCCCACCCTTGAGCAGACGGCGAGGCCCGTCCTCTTCTTCGGCCGGCTCGTCCATCCCCTTGTAGAGCGCCCCGCCGAACATCTTGTTGAAGCCGGTCCACCGGCGAACCGGGTCGGCGTCGGCGGCCACGTCGCGGAAGAACGCGTGCAGCTTGGCGTCGAGGTTGTCGATGTGGTGGAGCGCAAAGGCCTCGGCCGTCATCGGCAGCTTCGGGCTCCCGAACTCGTATTCCCCGTGGTGCGCAAGCACCAGGTGCCTGAGGACGTTCGCCAGCTCCTCGGGGAATTCCGTGCCCGACTCGCGGACGTCCCGGATCTTCTCCTCCATCATCAGCACGCCCTGCACGATGTGGCCGACCAGCTTCCCGGCGTCGGTGTAGCCGAGCGCCTGCTGGTAGGCGAGCTCGCGGGTCTTGCCGATGTCGTGCCAGAGAACGCCCACGAGCAGGAAGTCGCGGTCGAGTTGCGGGTACTGCTTCGAGATGAGCACCGCCGTCTCGGCGACGCCCAGGATGTGCTCCAGCAGGCCGCCGAGGTAGGCGTGATGGAGCTTCTCGGCCGCCGGCGCCCGCTTGAGCGCCGCCACGAGCGCCTCGTCGGCCCACACGGCCGCCAGAAACGCCCGGAGCGCCGGCCGCTGGACACTTTCCATCACTTCCTTCAGCCGCGCGAATTGCTTCTCCGGGTCGCCGGGGCCGACGGGCAGGAAATCGTTGAGGTCGACTTCCGATTCGCGGGCCGGGCGCATCGCCTCGATGACGACCTGGAGCGCCCCGCCGAACTCGCCCACGCGCCCCTTGACCAGGGCGTACCCCCCTTGCGGGATGGCCGCGAAGAGCGCCTGCGTGGCGTCCCACATGATGCCGGGAAGCTCTCCCGTCCGGTCGCGCAGCTTGGCCGAGATGAAGAGCCCCCCCTTCTTCGTGGTCCGCAGGTCCTTCACGGCCACCAGGAAGACCTGTTCGACAATCTGGCCGGGGGTGGTCAACTGCTCGATGAAAGCGCGCGGCATCGGGAGGCTCCTAACGGCCCAGGCTCTCCAGGGTTTCCTTGTACAGCTCACGAAATCTACTTTGTTCGATGTACTCGACGTGCCCGTCGGCAAAGAGGACGTTGAGGGACGGCGGCGGCGCGTCCTTCGGATACACCTCGTAGGCCAGCACCTTCGCGTACGGTTTCTGGGCAGCCGACGCCTTCGTCAGGGGCACGAGCTCGTAGTCCCCCGCCGCCAGGTGCGTCTTCAAGGCCGGGTTCTCGAACAGTGCAGCGTCGAGCACCAGGGCCGCCCGCACCAGCTCGGACCACGTGGCGGGATGCCTCCCCCGGGCCGTCACGAACGTCTGGATGGCGGCCCCGAGGGTGCGCAGGTGCTCGGCGCTCACGGTCCGGCCGGCCCCGGCGCGGCTGGCCTCGACGAGCTGGTCCACCAGGCGCTCCATGGCGGCGCGCGGCATCGTGATCTTCACCGCGGGGCCGTCGGCGACGGCGCGGTAGAACAGCGCCGCCGGCGGTTCGTCCAGGGGCGCGCCCCCGAAAAGCGCGGGCAGGCCCATCTGGAGGGGGTCGGCCATCGCCTGGAGCACCGCCACCGTGAACGGCGCCATGGCCTTCGAGGCGAACCGGACCTCGGCCCGCAGGGCGTCGGTCTCGCGCGGCAGGTACACCGAGCCGGTCGCGCTCTCGGCCTCGAGCGCGACGCGGCAGAGATTGTAGTACAGGGAAAACTCCATGACCCGCTCGAAGCCCACGTCCGACCCGAGCGTGCGGCGGTGCATCTTCGTGTACTCGCCGCGGAGCGACTCCTTGAAGGCCGGCGACATGCGGGCCGCAAACGTGACCTCGCCCGGCGCGGCCAGGGCGTCCACGGGCAGCGGGCCGGCGGCCTTGACGCCCGCCTCCGGCTGACCCTCGCGGGACCGGACGATCCGCGCCAGGTAATCGTCCGTCGCGAGCACCACCAGGCGGGGCTGCAAGATCACGAGCAGCAGATTCCCGACGGGGTAGGCGGGCGTCTTGACGCCCTCGACGGTGCGGGGCTGGACCGGCTCTTTCACAAGGTCGCCCAGCCGAACGTCGCGGTTCATCTCGAGGATGAAAGCGTAGCGGAGGCCCGGGGGCTCGCCCTCCTCAAGGGCAAGCTCGAAGACGATCGCCGCGGCGGCAACGTCATCTTCGAGATTGATCGCGAGAGGCAGCGCACCAAAGTACTTCTTGTAGAGCCCCGCCTCGGGCGCCGCGAACTTCTTCCAGAGGGCAGACCTCGTGAGCTGGTTGGCGCGCACGAAGATCGCCAGGTCGGCCGCGTCGGGAACGTACGCGAGGACCGGCGAACTCGTCTCGACCGGCGGAATCTCGGCCACAACCGGCGGAACGGCCGGTGCGGCCGGTGCGGCCTCCGGCGGCGCTTCGGCGTATAACGGCGCCGTCGCAAGCAGCAGGAGCGCGAGAGTGATCCTGGCCATGGCATCCCTCGGACAGTTCCCCGTTGTAGGCCGGGGCGAAGCCCCGGCTCACGCGAACGCGGGTGTATAATGATGCCGGGGCTTCGCCCCGGCCTACGCATCCCCCTTCGGACAGTTCCCAGGCAGTGCAGCTATTATAGACCCCCCGCCGTGGCACACGCTACGCTTTTCGCCGAGGCAGAGCAACGCCCGGTTGCCGGGTGGCATGGCCACGCCGCAGTTCGCGTGGGCGTGCTCGTATCGCGCGGTGACAACAGGCCCACGGCAACGGCGCCGTGGGCATGCCACCCGGCCATCGACGCATGACCTGCCCGGCCGCAACTTTCGCTTGCCAGTGTGCCACGGGCCTCCTATCATTCGACGGTTCAGGACAGGCGTGGAACTCCCCACGACACGGATCCGAGCGCCCATGGCAAACGAATACGAGGAAATGCGGCGGCGCAAGGCGGCGGCGCTGCGCGAAAAAGGCCTGGACCCGTTCGGCCACCGCTTCGCCGACACGATCCCGGCGCTCGAGGCCCGGCAGCGGTTCGAGACCGCGGGCGAAGGCGCCCCCGCGCGGGTCGCGGGGCGCCTGACGGCCCTCCGCGAGTTCGGTAAGCTCATCTTCGCCGACCTGACGGACTGGAGCGGGCGGATTCAACTGGCGTTCAACAAGAAGACCCTCCCGCCCGAGGAGTGGGACCGCGTCAAGCTTCTCGACCTCGGCGACTGGGTGGGCGTCGAGGGCGTCCTCGTGAAGACCCGCACGGGGGAGATCACGGTCGACGCGCACAAGGTGGAGGTCCTCTCGAAGGCGCTCCTTCCGCCGCCGGAGAAGTGGCACGGGCTCCAGGACGTCGAGGCCCGGTACCGCCAGCGGTACGTGGACCTGCTGGCGAACCCCGAGGTGCGCGACCTGTTCCTGAAGCGCTCGCTGGTCATGGGCGAGATCCGCCGGTTCCTGCTGGAGCGCGGCTACGTCGAGGTCGAGACGCCGATCCTCCAGCCGATCTACGGCGGGGCGGCGGCGCGGCCGTTCATCACGCACCACAACACGCTCGACGTGGACCTGTACCTTCGGATCTCGCCCGAGCTGTACCTGAAGCGGCTGCTCGTGGGCGGCATGGAGCGGGTCTTCGAGATCAGCCGCGTCTTCCGCAACGAGGGGATCGACACGCGCCACAACCCCGAGTTCACGCTCCTGGAGCTCTATCAGGCCTATGCCGATTACACCGACATGATGGAGATCGTGGAGACGCTGGTCGAGGGCCTCGCCAAGACGATCTCCGGCGGCAAGACGTGCCTGCCCTTCGGCGACCTCATGATCGAGTACAAGGCGCCCTGGCGGCGGGCGACCTACGGCGACCTGCTGGAGAACCACGCGGGCGTCAAGCTGGGCGACGAGGCGGCCATCCGTGCCAAGGCGCGGGAGCTCGGCCTGGAGGAATCCAACAAGCACGTCGCCGTGGTAACGCACAACGTTTTCGAGGCGACGGTCGAGCCGCACCTCGTCCAGCCGACGTTCGTGAAGGACTGGCCCGCGCGGCTGTGCCCGCTGACGAAGCGCAAGGCGGGCAGCCCCGGCATCGCCGAGCGCTTCGAGCCGATGGTCGCCCGGATGGAGATCGG
>JAPLML010000010.1 GCA_026387055.1 Planctomycetota bacterium
TACACGTCCCCGCGCGACGCGACGAACCCGAACAATGGGCTCGACCCGTTGGATTACTTCGAGACCACGCTGACCACCCGCGGGTACCTCTCCAACGGCGTCAGCGAGAACACCACGCTGTTCGGCGGCCCCGGGAACGACGGCTTCACGGTCTACCGCAACAAGGCCGAGCTATTCCTGTACGGCGAGGAAGACGACGACAGCTTCCGCGTGCGGGCGTTCGTGAAGGTCAACGCGAAGGACCCGAAGGCCCCGTACACGAACATCAACGGCGGGCAGGGCGCCGACTTCATCTCCTACACCGTGAACGCTCCGGTGCGGGTCGAGGGCGGCGACGGCTACGACACGCTGACCGTCATCGGCACCGAATTCGGCGACGACTTCGTGGTCACCGACAAGGGCGTCTTCGGCGGCGGGCTGTACGTGACCTACTCCGGCGTGGAGAAGGTCGTCGTCGATGCCCAGGAAGGCAACGA
Organism: Planctomycetota bacterium; assembly: GCA_026387055.1. Lineage (GTDB taxonomy): Bacteria > Planctomycetota > Phycisphaerae > FEN-1346 > FEN-1346 > JAPLML01. The sequence goes on from JAPLML010000010.1 coordinate 477, forward strand.
CCGCTTCTACATCGCCAGCACCAGCGAGAAAGTCGAGTTGCAGCTGGTCGGCGGGCGGGGCAGCGACACCTTCAACATCGCCGGCGGCAATGACGGCAAGGCGCTGACGGTCGTCAGCAACAGCCTGGAGGGCCATAGCGGCCTGATCGAGCACACCATCTCCAGCGACGACGGTACCTTCAACGCGACCTTCGTGCAGGACATCTCCGCCAGCGTGGCCGACAACGACGAGGCCGAGGCCGTCGTGACGCTGCTGGACCGGAACAACCGGGGCTTCGACGGCCGGCTGCTGGTCTTCGAGAGCCAGCCCGCCGTCGGCAGCCCGCTCCTGGACCTGGTGCTGGCCACGTACCAGATCGTCCTGACGCGTTCGCCCGAGGAAAGCGTCCGCATCACCGCCGCGCCGATTCCGCTGAGCGAGCGCGAGCAGCGGGCGGGCGGCCGGAGCGTCATGCTCAACGGCAGCGAGGTCGGCGTCACGCTGCTGTTCGACCGCACCAATTGGTTCGTGCCGCAGACCATCACCGTGACGGGCGTTCCGGACGACCTGGCCGAAGGCCGGCGGGCGGTCAACATCCAGCATAAGATCGTCGAGGGCGCCAGCGCGACCGACGGCGGCGCTTACGACGGCCTCGTCATCCCCGGCGTCGTGGCCGACGTCATCGACGACGATGCCGCCGAGCTGGTGATCGTCGAGTCCCAGGGGAGCACGCTGGTTGCCGAGGGCCAGAACACCGAGGACTCCTACTGGGCCTTCCTCTCGAAGAGGCCCAGCGGCGACGTCCACGTCCAGGTGGCGAACACCGACAATCCGGCGCAGGTCTCGGCCACGCCCTCCTCCCTGGTCTTCACGACCGCCGACTGGAACGTGCCGCACGAGATCAAGGTGAAGGCCCTCCAGGATACCGCCCGCGAGGGCATGCACTACTCGCGGCTAGGCCACACGATCAGCGTCGCCGACCTGAGCAACTACTTCGGCCTGGGCCAGTCCGACGTGGCCAAGGGCCTGGCCGCCGCCGTGAACGGCGACCTGTCGCAGAACTTCAAGGTCACCGTCTCAGCGAGCGCGATCACGGTCTCCGGCCCGGTGGCCTTCACCGCCGATTTCGTGGGACCGCTGGCCGGCGGGCTCGACGTCCAGGGCGCCCGGGCGCTGGAAGGCGTGCTCACGGCCACGCCCGCCGGCCCCGTTGTGGCGGGCGATGCCTGGTATCTGCAATTGAACGACTCCGACTTCAGCTACGTGGCCGAGCTTGGCGATACCCTCGCCGAGGTCATCGCCGGGCTGGCCGCCGACGTCAACGCCTACAGGATCGCTCTGGCCGGCCAGGTCACGAACAACTCCGTCTGGACCGTCGTGCTCGACGGCCAGCCGTTCTCGTACACCCATACCACGGCAGATCCCGCGAACCTCAATCTGACCAACGTGGCGGCGGGCCTGCGGGACCTCATAAACAACACCGGCGCGCCCACCTTCTCCGCAACCACCAGCGGCGGCGAACTGATCGTCAAGCGGACCGACGGGGCGGCCTTCGCCGGTGTTGCCCTCACGAGCACCGGCGGCGCCATCACGGCCCCGTCTTACGTGGCGGCCCTCGTGGCCGACACCGGCGCGGGCCAGCCGGGCTTCACCGTTCAGTTGGCCTCGGGTCAGACTGTGCCGCAAGTGGCGCACCTGACCCACAAGAAGGTCGCCAAGGCGGTCACCAGCCTCGAGGTCACACCGGCCGAACCCGTTGTGGCGGGCGACACATGGACGATCACTCTGGATGGGTCGGAACTGATCTACACGGCGACCGGCGGCGAAAACGCCATCGACGTGGCGGCGGCGCTCGAGGCCGCCGTCGTGAACGGCTTCGGCCAGGTCTTCAGGACCAACCGGACCGGCAGCATCCTGACCATCGAGCGTCAAGACCATGGGCAGTTCGACGCCGAGTCCACCGCCAAGAACGGCACCCTGAGCGGCACGGCCAGCGCCACCCACTGGGCCGTCGTCCGCCTGACGATGAACGAGACCACGCCGGAGACGCCCATCGCCCGCGGCGATCGCTGGGTGCTGACGCTGAAAGCGGCGGCCGCCCTCGCCGCCCAGTACCAGTACGTGGCCGGGTCCAACAAGGAATCCGTGCTGCCTTCGCCGGTGGACGTGAAGATCACCGACGACGACGTCGTGGGCGTGCTCGTGACCGAGAGCGGCGGGGCCACCCACGTCACCGAGGCCACCTCCTCGGTGATCCTGGGCGGCGGGTTCGTGACGGAGCTGCGGCCGGCGCTCGTGATCGGGGCGGGCGCCCAGGTTACGGCGATCGCCACGCACGTGACGCAGCCCGGCGGCGGCGAATCGCCGACCAGCCGCATCACGATCAAGCCGATCGCCGTCGCCCCGGCGACGCCCCGGGCCGATGCCTGCACGGCCGCCACGCTGATCCTCTCCGGCGGCGTCGAGGTTGGCGGCGTCTGGTCGATCACCCTGACCAACAGCATCGGCTCCCGCACCTTCAGTTACACGGTCTTGGCCGGCGGGACCACGCTGACGACCATCGCCGAGCAGTTGCTGGCCCAGATCACCGCCGAGGCGCTGCTCGGCGGTTCGCCGGTGAGCGGCTACACGGCGGCCCTGGAGACGGCGCTGCGCTTCGAGGGCGACTTCGGCGCCTCGGTGCTGCCGGAGACCAACGAGAGTCACGACTCGCGGTTCACCGCCCAGGACATCGATTTGGGCAAGTGGAACACGAACACCAATCCGGATATCCTGGACTCGACCACCAAGCCGCACATCACGATTCCTGCGACCGGCGACGGCGAGACCGACTTCTACAAGTTCGTCATCACCGAGAAGATGATCGCGGACTCGAGCGCCGACGGCGAGGCCGGCCTGCAGACGATCTTCGACATCGACTACGGCATGGAAGAGGGCGACCTGATCGCATGGGGCAGCCTGCTGAGGCTGTACAACGGCAACGGCGACCTGATCGCCCAGGGCCGAGGCATGTCGGATCCCAGCGACGGCCTGGGCGGCAGCAACACGTTCTTCGATGACTTCCTCAGGTACACGTTCCGGACCGGTCAGCAGGGCACGTATTACATCGAGGTCGCCAACTCGCGGTCGTTCGGCGGGTTGCCTCAAGGCGTCGATTACCAGCTCCAGGTCTCCATCGAGAACCATTCTCTCGACAGCTTCATATTCGGCCCCGATCCGGTCCTGGAGGACGAGAACGGCAACAACGACATCAGTCATCCGCAGGACCTCGAGGACGCCGGCAACACCAACTGGTTCACCTTCTTCGACTCCCAGATCGGGAACACCCAGAATCCCGCGCTGACCGACGCCGACCGGATCGACTTCCTGACGCCGTACGTGAAGATCCAGGGCGCGGGCGACGGAAGCCCCGATTACTACCGCTTTGAGCTGAAGGACAAACTCTTCGAGCCGACCCTCGGCGACATGGCCGGAACCAAGGACCCGTTCGCGGTGGCCGGCACCACCACCTACTACGTGGCCGCGGAGCTGAAGCTCGACGGCACGGTGAAGAAGGGCGACGTGTGGACGCTCGGCCTGCGGTACCGCGACTACGTGCTGGACCACACTTTCTGGGATGCGTTCACCGCGGCCAACCCGACACGGGAGCCCACCCTGGCGGATATCGCGGCGGGGTTCCAAGCGAAGATCAACGCCGATGCCGGGCAGGCCGGGCGGTACACCCTGGTGGTGGACAACGACACGCTGATCATCACCCAGCCCGACGAGGTCGGCGGCGGCTTCAACCTGACGGGCGTGACCACCTCCGGCGTGACCCAGGAAGTGCAGTCGGCCGGCTCGGTGCTCCGCAAGACTCTCGGCCTCCAGAACGACGTGGGCAAGACGCCCATCCTCTTCAGCGACGCCCTTGTCACCGTCAGCGGCGCCACGAAGGCCGGCGACAAGTGGACGCTGTGGATCAACGCCTCCAAGTACGAGTTCACCGCCGCCGGCACCGACCTTTCTGCCGTTGCGGCCGGCCTGGCCGCGGCGGTCACGGCGGGCGGGTCTGCCGTTGTCACGGCCACGACCGACGCCGCCGCGATCCAACTGGTCGGCAACGCCGGCGCCACGTTCAGCGTGGCGGTCGGCATCGAGGCCGCCAGCCCGCAGGGCCTGGTTTCCATCAGCGGCACGCCGGTGCAGTCGCAGGTCGGGCAGATTGCGTGGACGGATGCGACCTTCACGTTGGTCCGCCCGACCACCGTCACCGCCGGCGACACGTGGTGGCTGGTGCTCAATGGGACGGCTTACTCGTACCGGGTCACGGCGGACGACCAGAGCCTCGACGAGATCGCCAAGGGCCTCAAGAACGCGGTCCCGGCTTCGTTCAACCCGACGTACAATACCAGCGCCGGCGTCACGGTCGTGCGAGTCCACCGGACGGCGCCGTTCACCGCCATGCTGCGGGTGGGCGAGGCCCGTGTGGATGCCGCCCAATCCTTCAGGACTCACTCGTATGCCCTGACCGGTCCCGCCGTGGCGGGTGACACGTGGACGCTGACGCTGCCCGGCGGGACCGCGTCCTACGTGGTTCTGGCAGGTGACAGCCTGGCCGGCGTGGCCCTCGGCCTGGCCCGGGCGGTGAACGCCTCGCCCGCCCTCGTGCAGTTCGTTGCGGCCGCCGACGCCGACCACCTGGCGATCACACGGCTCGCGAGCACCGCCTTCACGCCGTCGCTCGTCGGCACGCCCGTGGGCACGTTGAGCGAGGTGGCCGGCACGACAGCCAAAGCACTTGCACTGGGCGGCACCGTCACGGTCGGCGACCAGTGGACCGTTACCGTGACATTCGGGACGCCCGAGACCGTCGTCACGAAGTCGGCCACTGTGGCCACGGGGGAAACGGACCTGAGCGGCGTGGCCGGCCGGCTCCAAACGCTGCTCGAAGGCGACAGCAGCCTGAGCGGCTTCGCCATCTTCGTCAGCGGCAGCACACTCACGCTGACTCGGCCGGACGACGTCGCGTTCACCGCTGCGCTGGAGCTTGCGCCGGCGGGGCAGTCGACCACGGCCAGCGTGGCCAAGGACTTCACGATCGGCGCGACCGGGGCCACGAACAGCACCTGGACTGTGACGCTGAACGACGGAAGCGCTCTGACGGCCACCTACAAGGTCGCCGCCCTCGACGGTGTTAACGACGTCGCCGACGGCCTGGCGTCCGCCATCGACGGCAAGACGGGCTATACGGCAGTGTCGAACGGCGCCACGGTCACGGTCATCCGCCCGGGCAGCGTCGGTTTCACGGTGACCGTCACGGTGGACGACGCCGGCGTGACCCCTCCGACGGCGGCCCCCTCGACTACCCTGAACCGCGTCTTCCCGTTGACGGCGTTCAACAGTTACCGCGCCGAGGGCGACACATGGAACCTCACGGTGGGCGCGGAGCCGGCCAGTTACACGCTCGAGCATGGCGACGTGCTCAGCGACGTTCTGGCGGGGCTGAAGACCAGCGCGAATGCGATCGCCGGCTTCAAGGCTACCACGGAAGGCCAGCAGATCGTGCTGACGCGGTTGGATGGGAGCGACTTCGGCGTCTCCCT
>JAPLML010000725.1 GCA_026387055.1 Planctomycetota bacterium
ACGTACTTGCCGTCGCGGCTGACGGTGACCGAATAGACATAGTCCAGGCCGTCGACGCCGTCCACACCCTCCTTGAGGACCTGCCGGAAGGAGAGTTGGCCGGTCCTCGTGTCCCGGCTGAAGACCGCCACGGCGTTGTCACCCAACCCGGCCGCATAGACGTGCTTGCCGTCGGGACTGACGGTGACCGAAGTGGCCCCCGCCAGACCGTCAACGCCGTCCACGCGGTCCTTGAGCACCTGCCGGAAGGAGAGTTGGCCGGTCTTTGTGTCCCGGCTGAACACCGCCACGGCGTTGTCATGGAACCCGGCCACATAGACGTGCTTGCCGTCGCCGCTGATGGTGACCGAATAGGCCCCGGCCAGGCCGTCGACGCCGCCCTCGCCGTCCTTGAGGACCTGCTGGAAGGAGAGTTGGCCGGTCTTTGTGTCCCGGCTGAACACCGCCACGGCGTTGTCCTCTGCCCCGGCCGCATAGACGTGCTTGCCGTCGGGGCTGAGGGTGACCGAACGGGCACCCTCCAGGCCATCGACGGCGCCCACGCCGTTGCGGAGCACCTCCACGGGACTCAGGGACCCGCTCGGGGCCTTCACATTGGTCTTGGCCAACTCCAGGGAGTACTGCGCGAGCACCTCCCGGGTCCCGATCTCCAGGTCGTACTGGAGCACCTCCTCCTTGATGATCCCCACGTCCGCATTCACCCACATCGTCGATTCCTCGACCTCCTCCCCGGCCGGATCGGTCTCGCTCTGTCTCCAGAAGACCTTGGCGCACGCGAACGTGCCGGCCCGGACGGTGATCGTCTCGGCGCCCAGGTAACTCACGCCGCACGTCATGGGAAGGGCCTCGTCATTGCCCTTCCACACGTCCGGCGTTTCGTAGTTGTTGTAGATGTCGTACGCGCCGCCGTCGCCCAGCGGGCGGTTGACGTCTGTGACGTCGATCCGAAGCGGCAGGACCTCCAGCGGGTTCGTGTAGATGTCGGTCAGGAGCCCCGCCCCCATACCCCACCAGTCGGCCGGCGTGTCGGTGCGTAACCGGAGCAGATAGTCCCCGGACATGACCATGTAGTCGTCCGAGTAGAACCCCGGGGCGACGGAGAAGGTCTCCCGGACGACAGCCGCCGCAAACCCTCCCTCGTCCTGGTTCTTGACGACGGCCCTGACCAGGGTGCCCGTCTGCGGCTCAGGGGGGGAGGGGGCCAAATCCTGGGCCACATACTCCCACCGGTTCCCCACCGTCAGCAAGTTCGGACCGACCAGTGGGACCGAGCCGCTGAGCAGCAGTCGCGGTTCCAGCGACTCAAGGGCGGGATAACCAGTCACGCGGGAGAGAGTTCCAGGTCGCATACGATCCCCTTTCGTCTTGTTGGGCCGACCACTGGGCGTTGGAATGGCGCGGTCGCCCAGGGCAAGCGGCCAGGAGTGCCTCGAACTATACCACATATCCGATGGCAGTCAAGTGCCAAGCGGCCTGTCAAAGGCGGTGGGTGTGCCGAGATTTTGTGGCAAGGTCGCCGCTTATGGAGCGCCGGTCACAGCGTCCACGGGGCCCGCATGGCCCGCGAGAGCATCCTGTCGGCCTCGGGATCGTCGACGAAGCGTTCCTTGCGGCGGTCCCACCGCAGGGGGCGGCCCAGACGCATGCAGATGTTCGAAACATGGCAGATCGTGGCCGAGCGGTGGGCCACCTCGGCGTCGGCCACGGGGCGAGCCCGCGACTTCACACAGTCGAGGAAGTTCCGGTGATGCGGCGCCATCTCCCAGTACGCCAGGGCGACCTTGCGGCCCTCGAGGACCGACGCCGGCTGGGCCGCGACCACCCCGGCCCCGTCCTCCAGGTCGATCCACCCCTCCGTGCCGACCCAACGCATCCCCTTCGCGCCCGTGACCATGCGGATCTCCAGGCCGTCCTCGTACGCGGCCGTCACCTGGTACGTGTGGGCGGTGTCGAAGATGCCGCGCTCGTGGAACCGGACGCCGGCCGCCTTGAACGAGACGGGCGCGTCGAGGGGCGTGGGCCGGATCATCTGGCAGATGTCGTTGTAGTGGGCGCCCATGTCGGTCATGCTGCCGCCGGCGTAGTCGTAGATCCACCGGAAGTTGCCCGAGACGCGCAGGTCCGAGTACGGCTGCCAGGGGGCCGGGCCGAGCCACATGTCGTAATCGAAATCCTTTGGCGGATCGGTCGCGGGCGCGTCGGTTTCCGCGCCGGAGCCGCCCATGCGGTTATCGATGTATAGCAATTTGCCGATGCGGCCCTTCCGGACGGCGTCCACGCAGAACACGTAGTTGAACTGGCTGCGGCGCTGCGTGCCGCTCTGGTACACGATGCCGTAGCGCGCGACGGCGTCGGCCACGGCCCGGCCCTCGGCGATCGTCAGCGAGATGGGCTTTTCGCAGTAGATGTCCTTGCCGGCCTTGGCGGCCTCGATGGAGATGATCGCGTGCCAGTAGTCGGGCGTGGCGATCAGCACCGTGTCGAGGTCGCGGCGTGCGAGGACCTCGCGAAAATCGTTGTACGCGGCACAGTCGCTCGTCTGGTACTGGCGGTTCACCGTCTCGACGGCCGCCCGGCGGTTGCCCGGCTTCACGTCGCAGACCGCCACGACCTGCACGTCGGGCTGGCTCAGGAACGACCTCAGGTCGAGCCCGCCCATGCCGCCGATGCCGATGCCGCCCATCGTGATCCGTCCGCTCGGCGGCGGGCGGCCGTCCTTGCCCAGGGCCGAGGCCGGGATGAAGAGCGGCGCCCCTGCCGCCGCCCCGATCGCGCCGGCGGCCCGCTTGATGAACGACCGGCGGGAGATGGAGTTGGTGGCTTCCGTCGACATGGCCAGAAAGATACCGCGCCGGCCGCCCGGTGTGCACGAGAAATGAGCGGCCACGATAGCGCCAGCTTCGCCCGAGCCCGCCGCGGCCTACATGGGCCAGGCGGACTTGAGCTCGTAAACCTCGAGCGAAACGATCTTCGCCTCGCCGCCGACGGCGTAGAGGCCCAGGCTCCGGTTGGCGAGGTCGGGCAGGAAGCAGGTTGGCATCGAGATGAGTCCGTCATTGCCGAAGACCTCGATGCTCGTCCGGTCCAGAAGGACCTGGAGCCGGATGCGGCCCTTCTCGGGCGGCAGCGGCGCGGTCTTCGAGAGACACGCAACCGTCTTCTTGCCGACGTCGTAGTGCACCTTCTCGCCGCGCAGGGTGAAGCCGACCTCGGCGGCCCGGCCGGGCTCGATCTCGGCGCGGATCTCGAAGAGCTCGCCGGCCAGGGTCGCAAGCGGGTTCTCGCCGGGCTTCAGGGCCTGGTTCGACCACGCGTGTTTCCTGGCGTGGATCGTCTCGATCTCCCGGACGGGCCTCCGGTACAGGCGGATGCCGTCGGGCGTGGTGCGCAGCGTCAGTTCGCAGGGGAAGCTCATCTGCTGATTGAACGGCATGCCCGGGTACTTGCCGCCGTTCATCCAGGCGATCTGGAGGCGGCGGCCGTCGGACTTTGGAACGTCGCTCCAGGTCTGGGCCGCATAGCAGTTGCCGCCCCAGTTGGACGGGTGCGGGCCGCTCTCCTTCGTGAACGTCTTTCCGTCGAACGTGCCGAGAAGGTAGGCGCCGTTCGCGCCCCAGAAGACCCACCGGGTGTTCCCGGCGTCGCCGTCGACGGGAAGCTCGAAGAAATCGGGGCACTCGCCGGAGCCCGGCATCGGCACGTCGCACAGGCGCGTCCAATCCTTGAGGTTCGGCGAGCCGAAGAGGGCGTAGTCGTTCTTATCGAGATACAGCGCCATGACCCACTTCTTCGTAGGCTCGTGCCAGAGGACCTTCGGGTCGCGGTTGTCGCCGGCGACGTGGCCGAGGACGGGGTTCTTCTCGTACTTGGTCCACGTGCGGCCGCGGTCGTTGGAGTACGCGATGCTCTGCGTGAAGGGCTTGCCGGCCGAGGTGTAGATGGCCACGAGGACCTTCTCGTCGCCCGCCTGGAAACCGGCGGTGTTCGCCCAGTCGACCACGCCGGAGCCGGAGAAGATCGTGCCGAGCGTGTCGGGATGAATGGCGTGATCGAGCTGTGTCCAGTGGACCATGTCAGGGCTGACGGCGTGGCCCCAGGTCATGTTGCCCCAGTTAATGCCGGTGGGGTTGTGCTGGAAGAACAGGTGATACTCGCCCTTGTAGAAGATGAGGCCGTTGGGGTCGTTGGTCCAGTTCTTCGCGGGCGTGAAGTGGAACTGCGGGCGGTAGGTCTCCTGGTACAGCTTGTCGGTAATCATGAGGACTCCCTTGGCCTCGTTGCTTTGGGTGCAACTGGACTGGATCGTGAGCGTGCCGTCGGGCGCCGGCATCTCGGCGATCCTCAGGCGGCCGGACCGGCCTTTGAGTTTCGAGACGTCCCACGTCATCCAACAGGCGGCGTCCGCGTTGGAGGCCACGGTATGGCGGACGGTCTTGCCGTCGACGATCAGGCTCACCTGGGTTCGCGGCCCCTGGCGGGCGGGGAGCTGGAAGACGATGTAGTCGCGCTCGATCGCGACGTCCTTGAGGGTCTCGACGGCGCCCCGGCGGACATCGCTCTGGACGATGTGATCAATGTTGATGTGTCCCCAGCCGCCGGTCGCCTTGTCGACGATCTGGAGGATGGCGCTTCGGCCGGCGAACTCCGAGACGTCCCAGGAGTACCAGTCGAGCCGCTCGGTGCCGCCGGGCCGATCGTTCGGCCCCGTGGCGGTGCGGACGACCTTGCCGTCCACGAGGAGGTTGATGCACGTCTCGCCGGGGTGCATGCCGCCGCCGATGAGGAAGTTGATGAACTTGCGCTCGATCTTCAGGGGCGGCGAGGCGAGCGTGCCGGTGGTCCTGTCGCCGTTGCAGAAGGAGTTGACGAGGCCCTTGCCCTCGAAACCGCTGACGGGCATCTGGTTCGGCAGCGTGCCGCGCGCGGGGCCGGGGCCGAACGCCTCGCCCTCCATTTTCCAGTCGCCGTAATCCTTGCCCTCGAAATCGGCGATGAGGATGTCCGGGGCGCCGGAAGCCGCAGCGGTCAGCACGAGCACAGAGGCCCACAGGCCGGCGATCATTCTTCGCGTCATGTCGGTTCCTTTCCCGGCGCGGATCTCACCGTAAGGATACAGGGTTTCGGGGCGACTTTCGAGCTTTTCAACGCGCGGTTGTCAACACGCAGTCGCTCGCCACGGCGAGTCTTCGACCTTCGGCTGCCGGGTAGCCCCTCCGCCAACCTCCATTCTCCGCCGACTTGCGAACAGCGCAACCGCCACGCATCGACGTTTCGGCGCTTGACAGGTACTTGGATGCGGCTTAAAGTAACCTCAGGTCCGCGAGGAAGGCGGGCCGAATTGGGCTTCGGGAACAGGTCTCGCCGCAACCCAATCTCAACCCGCTTCCGGGACGCGACCCATGGCGGGTATGGGGGAACACTCATGCCGCGCATCCCTCTCCTGGTTCTCCCTCTTGCCGCATGGCTTGCCGCCTTTCCCCCGCTGGCCTTCGGCGAGGCAAGCGAGAAGGCCAAGGAGGATGCCGCCAAGGCCGCCGACATCGTTCAATCGGTCTACGGCGAGGACCTGAAGCGCGTGGCGGCCACGAAGGACCCCGGCGACGATGTCGCCCTGGCGGCCCGATTGCTCGGCGCCGCCAAGGCGGCCGAGAATCAGCCCGCCCTGCTGGCCCTTCTGTGCGAGAGGGCCGCAGACCTGTGGCTGGCCGATCCGCGCGGTTTCGACACGGCTCTGGCGGCCGCGTACCTTCTGGCCGCCAAGGTGCCGCAGCAGGCCGCGCTCGCCCAGGACACGGTGGTCGCCGTGCGGCAGCGCCAGTACGACCTGGGTCGGGGCGTCGACAAGGCGGCCGCAGGCGACAGGTTGATCGACGCCCTGACGCAGGCCTCCGCGGCCAGGACCGCGGCCGGAGACTGGGAGGAAGCCGGCAAGTGCCTGCGCCAGGCCGCGACGGTGGCCCATGCCATCCGCTCCGACAAGGCGCCCGCCCTGGAGGCCCAGGCCAAGGGCCTCGTGCGCCGCCAGCAGGTGGCCTGGCGCGTCGGCCAGTTGAAGACCCAGGTGAAGGCCGCGCCGTCCAACCGCCAGGCGCGCGAGCAGTTGATCCGGCTCCTGGTGGTGGAACTGGACAACCCGGCGGAGGCCGCCGCCTATGTGGACGAGAGTTGCGACGACGCCCTCCGCAAGTTCGTGCCGGCGGCAGCCCGGCCGGTCGGCGACGCGCCCGAACTCGCCTGCCTGGAACTGGGGGAGTGGTACCGCGGCCTGGCCGCGGCCGCAGGCACCAGCCCCGCCGGCAAGGCGGCGACGCTCGAGCGGGCCACGGCCTACTATCGCCGCTTCCTTGACCTTCCCGCGAGCACCGACTTGGACCGCACCCGCGTCGTCCTCACCCTCAAGAAGGTGGCGTCCGAACTTGAGACCCTGCGGCCCAAGGCGCCCGAAGCGGAAGGATGGATCGACGTCCTGAAACTCGTCGACCTGGCCAAAGACCAGGTGCGCGGCCAGTGGCAGCGCACCGACGCCGGCCTCGCCGGGGCGAGCCCCAACGGCGCGGGACGGGTGGAGGTGCCCCTGGCCCTCTCGGGGAACTACGAACTGGAGTTCCGCTTCGTCCGCACGGACGGGGACGGCGTGGCGGCCATCCTGCCTCTTGGCAGCACCAGCGCCATGCTGCTGCTGGGCAAAGAGTCGGCCAGCGGACTTCAATATGTGAACGGGAAGTTCGCCGGCGAGAACGAGACGAAGGTCAGCCCCTCGGGCATCCAGGCCGGACGCCTGTACACGGTGGTCGCCCGCGTCCTCATCGATGGGCAGAAGGCAGCGATAACCGTTTCGCTCGACGGCAAGCCCTACATCGCCTACAAGGGCGCCCTGTCGACGCTCTCGCTGCCGGCCGAATGGTGGCGCCTGCCGCACGACAAGTGCCCCGGGCTGGGCATCGACTGGGGACACGTGCTCTACCAGGGCGCCCGGGTGCGGATGCTCTCGGGCAAGGCCGCGCCCCTGCGACCGGCCGAGACCAAGCCGGCCCCCGCGGCGGGCTCGGATCCCCGGAAAGCCCTACGCCATTGAGGCGGCAAGGATCGCGGCGCCGAGGGCGGCTTCCTCGCGCCCTTCGGTCAGCGCGAGGGGCAGGCCGAACGTCTCCCCGGCCATGCGCTGAAGGAGCGGGCTCAGGCGAAGGGCGTTTCCGCTCCCGACGACCCGCTCGCGCCCCGCCAGGGCCCACGCGGGCAGCATGTCCCGCAGGTTCACCAGGATGCCCCGCGCCAGGCCGCGGGCCACACTTCCCAGGCGGAAGTTCCCGAGATCGATCCCCTCGATCGCGCCGCGCCGGTGCGGATCGTGACGCTCGCCCAAAAAGTGCGGCCGCACGATGAGGGAATCGGCGGCGGCCAGGCCGAGGGCGTTCAGCTTCGCAAAGAGGTCTTCGCGGGCAGGGGCCGGAGCGCCAACGTCGCCCATCCACGATGCGACGGCCTCCGCCAGCCACGCCCACGCCGCGCCTCCGCAGAGGCTGGCCCCCACGACGGCGAACCGTCCGCCGGGATAGGGGCGGTACTCGAACGTGACCGGCCGCTCGTGCCAGTTGATGGCCGCATCGGCAGCAAGCACGACCGACACCTGCCCGCCCGTCCCGAGCGTGAGGGCCACTTCCCTTTCCGGATCGCGCAGCGTGGCCAGGAGCGACGCCTGGTTGTCCCCGATGGCGACCGCCACGGGCACGCCCGCCGGGATGCCCAGGCGCGCCGCCCTCTCGGCCGAGACCTCCCCCGCCCGGCTGCCGCACGCGTCCACGGGAGGCAGCAGAGCCAGGTCCACGCCGGCCGCGGCCACGGCGTCGGCGTTCCAGAACAGGTCCGGGAGATCGAAGAGGCCCCAACTCGCCGCGTCGGTCGGATCGGTCACGGGCCGCGCACTCCCGCACAGCCGCGCCGCCGCCAGATCGTGGAT
>JAPLML010000274.1 GCA_026387055.1 Planctomycetota bacterium
CGTGCCACGGCTTGCTTGCCAAGCCGTGATCTTCGTGGTATTTCCGACCTTGCTCACGGTTTTGCGGCCGCAGGGCTCCTGGCCTCGACGTCGCGCTTGGCCGTCCAGAAGATGGCGTTGACGACCAGGCGGCGGAAGTTCTCGTTGCGAAAATCGTCGGGCCCGCCGAGCGACGTGTAGAAGACGCGACCGCCGTTCCGTACGCGCGTCCACGCCAGCGGTTCGGTGTGGCCGGGGATGACGCCCGTGGCCAGGAGCTCAATGTCCGCCGCCGCCCCCGTGTTCTTGTAGAGCGAGTAGGCCGACGTAAACGGCTTCACGCCCGCCAGGATCGCATGGCCCTTGGCCTTCTCGGCGAACTCCACCGCGGTGATCGGGCCCGTGCCGTAATGGCCGTTGTAGTTTCCGCCGAGGACCTCCTTGTCGAAATCGAGCCAGGTCTGGAACCCGTGGCTCGCGGTGCGGAGGCCGACGACGGGCTTGCCTGCCTGGCAGTGCTTCTTGACGTGCGCGAGCGGGTCGGGGGCGAGCTTGATCCGCCGCATAAAGACGAACATGAGGTCGGAGGCGTCGAGGGCCTCGATCCCCGGCATGGAGGCGCTCGAGTCCTTGCCGAAGAGGAGCGTGCAGGCCACGTTGTAGTTGGCTTCGAGCCAGGGCTTGAACTCGCCGAGCGATTCGTCGGACTTGTACTCGGCTGACCCCGACAGCATGCAGACCTTGAGCGGCGGCATCTTCGGTTCCCCTTCCTCGCCGCGGGCCGCGGCGCCCGCCAGCGCCGCCATCATCAGGCCTGCGAGGAGCTTTTTCAAGAAAACCTCCTGTCGAAGTGCGGATGGCGACAACTCACACCGTTTCAAACCCCCTGCGGCCGGCGATGTTTCGCCGGATTGGCGGCCTGGCTGCTTACGTGCCACGGGTTGCCCGCCACGGCGGTTCTTCGACTTGTCAACCCGTGGCGATTGTAGTCTTCTGACCTTGTTGTGTTGTTCCTCTTGTGGAGCGAGCGGGATACGGGAAAAGGCGAACACCATAAGGAGAACGGACAACTCAATCACGGGTTGACAAGCAACCCGTGGCACATGAACACGGCAACGCGCGGCGGGTCAGGTCGAAGACTCGCCGTGGCGAGAGACACGCCGCGCAGAGGTTGGATGCGGTTCGGCGCCAGCTAGATGTGCAGCCGCTCCCGCACGTAGGCCAGGACGTTGTCGCCGGGGATGCGGACCTGCTGCATGGTGTCGCGGTCGCGGATGGTCACGGTGCCGTTCTGGTTGGTCTCGCCGTCCACGGTGACGCAGAAGGGCGTGCCGGCCTCGTCCTGGCGGCGGTAGCGGCGGCCCACGGCCCCCTTCTCGTCGTAGAACGCCGCCAGGTGCTTCGCGCACGCCTGGTAAATGGCCTGGGCCTTCTCGGGCATGCCGTCCTTCTTCACGAGCGGAAAGACCGCCACCTTGATCGGGGCGAAGCGCGGGTGGAACCTGAGGACCGTCCGCTTCTGCATGGCGCCCTTCTCGTCGGGCGCCTCGTCTTCCGCGTACGCCTCGCAGAGGAAGGCGAGGGTGGCCCGGTCCACGCCGCCGGAAGGCTCGATGACGTACGGGATGAACCGCTCCTTGGTCTCGTCGTCGAAGTAGGTCATGTCGCGGCCCGAGCACTTCTGGTGCTGCGCGAGGTCGAAGTCCGTGCGGTTGGCCACGCCCTCCAGTTCCGAGACGCCGAACGGGAACTCGTACTCGATGTCGGCGCACGCGCGGGCGTAGTGGGCCAGTTCGTCCTTCTCGTGCGGGCGCAGGCGGAGCTTCGTGGACTTGAGGCCGTGGTCGACGTACCACTTGAACCGCGCGTCGCGCCAGTACTCGTACCAGCGGTCGGCCTGGCTGGGGTGGCAGAAGAACTCGATCTCCATCTGCTCGAACTCGCGCGAGCGGAAGGTGAAGTTCCGCGGGTTGATCTCGTTGCGGAACGCCTTGCCGATCTGGGCGATGCCGAAGGGGACCTTGATCCGCGTCGTGTCGAGGACGTTCTTGTAGTTGGCGAAGATGCCCTGGGCCGTCTCGGGGCGAAGGTAGACGAGCGAGGCGGAGTCCTCCATCGCGCCCGCGTGGCTCTTGAACATCATATTGAACTTGCGGGCATCGGTCAGTTCGCCGCCGCACGCCGGGCAGGCGGCGAGTGGATCTGACGGCTTTAGCCTGTCCACGCGCATGGGCAGGCGGAACTCATACTTGCCAGACTCCAACTTGCGGCGAGTATCGCTATTGGCGCCAGCGACGGCCGCAGCCTGTACTTGAGACTCATCATCGGCCTCAACCCCGAACCGATAGGCCGGGTTGCGCACGAAGTTCAGGTGCGCCTGAGTATCGCCCGGCGGCAGTGCCTTGTAGGCAGCCTGATCGTAGAAACACGCCACGAAAACCTTGTCGGCCCGGAACCGGGCCTTGCACTGCTTGCAGTCCACCAGCGGGTCGTTGAAGTTGACGACATGCCCGGATGCCTCCCAGACCTTCGGGTTCATGATGATGGAGCAATCCAGGCCGACCATCTGGATGGGCCGGCCGTCGGGGCCGGTGGCGGGGCAGCGGACGATGTCGTGCCACCAGGCGTCTTTGATATTGCGCTTCAGCTCGACGCCCAGGGGGCCGTAGTCCCAGAAGCCGTTGATGCCGCCGTAGATCTCGCTGGAGGGGTAGATGAATCCCCGGCGCTTGGCCAGGGAGACGATTTTCTCCATCAGGTCCTGCTCGTTCGCCATTGCCGCTCCTCTTGGCTCCAGATGCCCCAGCGCGGCTGCAAACATGCCCACGCCAGCGGCGGCGTGGGCATGCCACCCGAGACTG
>JAPLML010000051.1 GCA_026387055.1 Planctomycetota bacterium
CTTGCCTTGATCAACACGAACCTCATGCGACCGCCGATCGCCCCGATCGGCCTGGACTACATCGCAGCCGCGACGCGAGCCGCTGGCATCCCGACAGACGTGCTGGACCTGAGCCTGGCAAGCGATCCGGATGCCCTGCTCCGCGCGTACCTCCAGACGCACTCGCCGCAGCTAATCGGCCTGTCCTTTCGCAACGTCGACGACTCGTTCTATCCGAGCATGCAGTCCTTCGTACCCGTCCTGCAGTCAATCGTCCGCCAGGTCCGCGGCCTGAGCGATGCGCCGATCGCGCTCGGAGGGTCGGGCTACTCGATCTTCGCTGAGCCGATCCTCGAACGGACCGGCGCCGACTTCGGCATTCGCGGCGACGGCGAGCAGGCGCTCGCGGCGCTGGCGCGCGAACTGGCGGGCCGGCGCCGGCTGGACCGCGTGCCCGGCCTGCTTCTGTATGACGGCGCGGCCGTGCGCCGCAATCCGCCGGCGTGGGCCGAGCCGGTCTCCCCGCCGACCGCCCGTGACGCGATGGACAACGCGGCCTACTTCCGCCTCGGCGGGCAGTGGTCCGTCGAGACCAAGCGCGGCTGCGACCGGCGGTGCCTGTATTGCGCGGACCCTCTCGCCAAGGGGCCGCGCGTCCGCCGTCGCGACCCGGCCGACGTGGCCGATGAGATTGAGGCCCTCCTTACGCAGGGAGTCGACGTCCTCCACCTCGCCGACAGCGAGTTCAACGTGCCGGGCGAGCACGCACTGGCCGTGTGCGAGGAAATGATCGCGCGGGGTCTCGGCGAGCGCGTGCGGTGGTACGCGTACCTGGCGGTGACGCCGTTCGATGCCCCGCTGGCCGCGGCGATGCGGCAGGCCGGGTGCGTGGGCATCAACTTCACGGGCGATTCGGCGTCGGCGGCGATGCTGGCGACCTATCGCCAGCCGCACCGGCGCGAGGACCTGGCCGCCGCCGTCCGCCGCTGCCGCGAGCAGGGCATGGCCGTGATGTTCGATCTGCTCCTGGGCGGCCCCGGCGAGACGCGCTCCTCCGTAGCCGACACCATTGCGTTCATGAAGCAGATCGGGCCGGACTGCGTGGGGGCGGCCCTCGGGGTGCGGCTCTGCCCGGGCACGGCCATGGTCGAGCGGCTGACGGCTGACGGGACGTTCGAGTCCGGCGACGGCCTGCGGCGCCGGTACGACGGTCCGCTGGATTTCGTCCAGCCGACGTTCTATATTTCGCCGGCGCTCGGGGAGCGGCCGGCGGCGCTCGTGCGCGAGCTCATCGCGGGCGACGAACGGTTCTTCGAGCCGGTCGACGAGGCGGCGGATGGCGCCGGTGGGCACAACTACAACGACAACACGCCGCTGGTCCAGGCCATCGCGGCCGGAGCTCGCGGCGCATATTGGGACATCCTGCGGCAGATGCGCGGCAAGGGATAAACGATGCCGGGTGGCACGGTCACCCGCTGTTGGGTGGCCGTGCGGCAATGCGGACAATGCACGGCCACGCAACGGCGCGTGGCCGTGCCACCCATCCGGAGAGTGGGGCGCACCACCCCGCATGTGAAGCAAGACATGGCTATGCATGGTCGAGTGAAAGGAGCGTCGATCGTGGCGAACGGAGCGGTGCTCGTTGTGATGGCGGGGCTTATCGTCCTGGGGACTTCGGCGGCGGGGGCGGCGGAGCCGGCGTCGGCGGGGCCGATCTTCCTCTGGCCCGACGGCGCGCCCGGCGCGCTCGGCCAGTCGATGGAAGACAAGCCGCGCGTGACGCCGTTCATCCCGGTGGGCGATGGGCCCTTCGGGTGCGTCATCGTGTGTCCCGGCGGCGGCTACAGCGGCCGCGCGCCTCACGAGGGGGCGCCGATCGCCAAGTGGCTGAACTCGCTCGGCGTGGCGTCGTTCGTCCTCGACTACCGCGTGAAGCCGTACAAGCATCCGATCCCGCTCGGCGACGCGCAGCGGGGCATCCGCCTGGTGCGGGCGCGGGCGGCCGAGTGGAAGATTGACCCGAAGCGGATCGGCATCCTGGGTTTCAGCGCGGGCGGGCACCTCGCGGCCTCGGCCGGCACGCTCTTCGACGCCGGCAAGCCCGACGCGGCTGACCCGATCGACCGCCTAAGCTCGCGTCCCGACGCCCTCATCCTATGCTACCCGGTGATTTCGTTCGGCGAGTTCCGCCATCATGGGTCGATGGTGAATCTCATCGGCGACAACCCCGACCCGGACCTCCGCAGGAAGCTGAGCCTTGAGAACTCGGTCACGCGCGAGACGCCGCCGACGTTCCTCTGGCACACGAGCGACGACGGGGGCGTGCCGGTCGAGAACAGCCTCCAGTTTGCGGCGGCCCTGCACAAGAACAAGGTGCTGTTCGCCCTGCACGTCTTTCCGCACGGCAACCACGGCCTGGGCCTCGCCGCCAACGTGCCGGAGGTGAAGGAGTGGCCGGCGCTCGCCGGCGAGTGGCTCAAGGGCATCGGCTTCGCGCCGAAGTAGGGGCGGCTGCGCCTTCATCGTTTAGCCGCGGCCGCATACGGCCGCGAGTATTGATCGTCGCCGAATGCGGCGACGGCTAAACGATGACGGTGCTTACCACCGCACGCCGGCGGTGTCGTGGCCCCAGCGCGGCCAGTAGGCCCGGAGGCCATCGGACTCGATCATGATCCGCACGCCCTGACCGGCCTCCAACTTCGGGATCTTGCACGTGAACGTTGCGTCACCGCGAACCTGCTGCACACCGCCGGCCTGCCGGTCGGGCAGGGGACCCCAGGAGACCGTCCCGTAGGACGCCTTCTTCACGTTCGTCGAGAAGCTGACCTCGGCCGAGCCGTCGGCCGCCACGGTCAGCCTGGGCGAAAGCACCAGCGGCCCCGGCCGCGATTCCTGGACCAGGAGCAGGCGCGGGCAATCGCTGGTCGGCAGGCGGACCGTGAGCGTGGTCCCGCCGGCCCCGAGCATCTCGGCGGGCGCCGTGCGGCCGGTCATGGGATCGTATACCGATACTTTAGCGCCCTCGCCGCGCACGTTCATGAGCGTCAGGCGGAACGGCTGGTCGGGCATGTCGTAGCGGGCGGGGTCGAGCGCGTCGCGGTCCTTCGCCCACGCGTGGCCCATGTGGCGGGTGACCACGTAGTAGGCCACGGCAAAGCGGTCGGCGTCGAGTTGGTAGGGGAGGCACGCGAAGTCGTCGCGGTGGAAGCGGTCGGGGTGTTCGGGCGAGCCGTCGCCGCGGAACACCAGCCGCGGCTGCTCCTCGACGAGCTGCGTTACCGTGAGCGGCCGCGCCTCGACGATGGGCTTGCCGGTCTTCATCAGCCTGGCCGCGAGGCCGAGGACCTCAAGCTGGCGGCCGCGAAGGGCGCGGGTTCCGTCGGTGAGCTGGAAGCCCGCCTTCTTGAGCGCGTCGAAGAACGCCATCGGAATGACGCCGAGCGAGGTGTCCGGCTCGCGCGCCGCAAACACGTCGACCGTGCGGACGCCCTTGTGGCTTTGGAAGACGTATGTGCGCAGCAGGGCCTTCGCGCCGACGTGGTGCATGAGCGCCGCCAGGCGCGGGTCGTCCTTCTTCACGCCCGGCTGCTTCAGGAGCCACTCGGCCCACGGCTGGCGGTCGAAGTTGAACTCCGTCTGCCACACCTGGGCGTGGCGGCCCGTGCCGGGGTGCGAGTACCGCCCATGGCCCTTCATCGAGTTCGGCCACGGCTCCAGGTCGCGGACCATGAGCTCGGTCTTGTACCCGTAGAAGAGCGACTCCGGCATGGCGACGCGCAAGGTCGGGATGAAGAACGTGCCCATGACCGCCTGGTCCTTCTCCATCCTGGCCTCGGGCTTGCCGAGGGCGTTGAGGACCTGGTGGCGGCGGCTGACGTCGGTCTCGGGGCTCACCAGGCCCGTGTTGCCGTCGAAGTTGTGATAGGCGTTGAGACCCGTATAATAGTGGCGGCTGAATCCCGCCTGCCCCGGCCGCATGTCCGCCCCGTTCTCCCACGGCCGCTGGTTCGAGAAGCCGTCGATGACGGCCACGCCGGGCAGCCGGTTCGCCGGGTCGGCGGCGGTGTCGACGGTCGCGGCCAGGAGCACTTCGTAGCCGAAGCCCTTGCCCTTCCAGGTGAAGCGCGGCTTCCTGAACTCGCGCGGCGGGGCGTAGTAGTTCTTGTCCTCGAGGTACTGGCTGCCGAACGTGAGCTCGTTCCAGACCTCCAGGTCGAAGCCGGCGTCGGCGGCGCCCTCGGTGCCGAGCGCCTCCCGGGTGAACTTGCACAGCGAGGCCACGTAGGTCATCCAGCCGTCGAGCGTTTCCTTGGCGGCGGGATTGGGCTTGCAGTCGGCGAAAAACTCGAACGAAAGGGGCGGGTACTTGAGCGTGTGAAGAACGACGTGCCCGGCCTTGAGCGGCTTCGGGAGCGGGGCCGAAAGCTCGCACCTTCCCGTCGCCTTGTCCACCGCCGTGATGAGCGGAAAAGCCACCTGGTACGCCATGCCGCGCAG
The DNA here is from genome assembly GCA_026387055.1 of Planctomycetota bacterium. Taxonomy (GTDB): domain Bacteria; phylum Planctomycetota; class Phycisphaerae; order FEN-1346; family FEN-1346; genus JAPLML01. The sequence continues at coordinate 4,477 of JAPLML010000051.1, forward strand.
GCCCGTGTAGTGCGGCTGCACGGCGTCGGTCTTATCGAGATAGATCTCGCGGGCGCCCTCGGCGGCGTCCTTTGTCAGGTTCACGTCGAGCGACTTGATGGGGCAGGGCCACCCGGAGTTGGCGTTCAGGAGCATCAGCGGGCGGATGCCGTGCTTCTTCAGGGCCTCGAGGCGCCGGCGGACGCCCCTCGGGTCGGAAAGCTGCGTCGGGTCCTCGTAGCGGAAGCTGCCCATGCCGACCTCGACGCGGGCCGAGCGGATGCCCGCCTCGGCCAGCACGGCGGCGGTGGCGTCGGCCTCGTCGGCGCTCACGTTGAAGTTGATGCCCAGGCAGTCCAGGAACTTGCCCGCCGGCCACGTGTCCATATAGGCCCGCCACGGGACGAGGTAGTACGACCGCTGGCCGAAGGGGATCTCCTGCTGGAGGGGATCCTCGTACGGCCCGGCGAGCTCGGCCGACTCGGTCTTCCCGTCCCACGTGCCGATCTCTTCGAGGGCCTTGAGGACGGCAGGCGAAGGCTCGCGGGCCTCCTCGGCGGCCAGGGGCGCCGCGCAAGCCAACCCCAGAACCACGGGCGCCAGAATCAGGATGTGTTTCATCGCGTGACCTTTCGCAATCGCTGGATAACGAACAGGACTGAAACCCGTACGCGGCGGGTCAGGAGACCCGCCGCGCAAGGCGATTCTTGTCCCGACCCTGCGCGCCATTGAACCACGGCCGCGCGGGGCCGGCACGGCAATTTCCGTTGGTCTTGGACCCTCCCTCTGCGTAATATCCTAGCGGGGAAGCCTTCCGGGGCGGTGCTGAGGAAACACGAATGCGACGTCTGTTTCTGGCTCTACCTGCCATCGCCGTCCTCCTGGTGCTTACGGGAACCGCCTGGGCGCTTGCGATCAAGGCCGAGAGCGCCCGCATCCGGACGGCCGGGGCGGCGATTCCCGGCGGGCCGGGATGGAACCTCCACTCCAACGGCGAGGTCGGCGACTACGTCTACGCCGACAAGGCCGGGCGGTACACCCTCGTTGTCCGCGCCCGCGGCACCCCGTGCAAGGGCGAGTGGCCCGTCATGGCGGCGGTCGTCGACAACGTGACCGGGCCGACGGTCATCGTCGATTCCAGGGAGTTCGCCGCCTACCCGCTCACCATCGAGGTGCCGATGGGCACCCACGTGGTCACGGTGGCCTTCGAGAATGACGCGAAGGCGGGCGATGAGGACCGCAACCTGTACCTCGCCGAGCTCGAGCTCAAGCCCCCTGAGGGCGTCAAGGAGCCCGTCATGGCCAGCCGCGAGGACTGGATGGCCCTGGGCGAGCGGCGCGAGGAGGCGGCGCTCGAGCGGGCCGCCAAGGGCGTCGAGCAGTACCGCAAGGCGGAGGCGAAGATCCAGGTGGTCGATGCCGCCGGGAAGCCCGTGATCGACGCCGTGGTCGCGGCCGAGCTGGAGCGCCACGACTTCCTCTTCGGATGCAATATCTACATGTTCGACCGTTTCAAGCTGGTCGAGCAGAACAACATCTACAAGAAGCGGTTCCGCGACCTCTTCAACTACGCCACGACGGGCTTCTACTGGAAGGGCTACGAGCCCGAGCGCGGCAAGCCCCGCTACGAGGCCACCGACAAGGTGATCGCGTGGGCGGCCGGCAGCGGCATCCGCCTGAAGGGGCACCCGCTCCTGTGGGACCACGAGGCAGGCGTGCCGCCGTGGTCGCAGGGCCAGCCGCCGAAGGAGGTCCAGAAGGCCCGCGTCCAGGAGATCGTGCGGCGGTTCGCCGGCAAGATCGAGTTCTGGGAAGTTGTGAACGAGCCGTCGCACTGCCGCGGTGTGCCGATCGACGAGCCGTACCGCTGGGCCCGCGAGGCCGACCCCAAGGCCGCGCTCATCGTCAACGATTATTACGTGATGGCCAGCGGTTACCCGCCGTTCTTCAAGCTGCTCGAGGACGCCAAGGCGGCGGGCGTGCCGTTCGACGGCATCGGCATCCAGGCCCACGAGCCGCGCGCCGAGCGGTTCCCGCTCGAGCAGGTCCAGCGCGTGCTGGACCACTACGCGACGCTCGGCAAACCCCTGCACATCACGGAGTTCACGCCGGCCTCCGGCGGCCAGCCGATCACCGGCTCGCACCGGCAGGGGATCTGGAACGAGACCGCCCAGGCCGAGTACGCCGAGCGGTTCTACCGCGTCGTCTTCGGGCACCCGGCCACCGTGGCGATCACGTGGTGGGACCTCTCGGACCAGGGCGCGTGGCTGAAGGGCGGGGGGCTCCTGCGCAACGATCTCAGCCCCAAGACCGCGTATGATATGCTGTGGCGGCTCATCCAGCGCGAGTGGAAGACCAAGGCCGAGGGCCGCACCGACGGCACGGGCGCGATGGCCTTTCGCGGCATCCTCGGCCAGTACCGCGTGCACGTGGAGTTCGGCGGGCGGAAGGTCGACGCCGCGTTTCGCCTCGGCCGCGAGGGGCCGAACGCGTGGACGGTGACGCTGAAGGAGTGAGCCGGGGGCTGCGCGGGCGGTGCGCGGTTGACCCTCTGCCTTGACGGGAGTATGTGTTTAGCGAGTGTGCCATTGTCCCGATAGCAGGTGTGGCACGGCCGGCTTGTCCGGCCGTGGCAGAGCGCCGGCCACGTTCCCCACGGCCGGACAAGCCGGCCGTGCCACACCTGCCGGGATACGCTAAAGACGTACTCCCGCAAGGGGCGAGGGGAGATTGTCTCGGATCGCACGTGGAGAGAAAAGGAGTGGGTTGCATGCGGAAGGTGGCGGCGGTTGTCCTGGCAGGCCTGGTTCTGGCGGGATGTGCGATGGCGACGCGGGTCCCCGTGCTGGTGAAGCCCCTGGTGGACCCGGGCGGCGAGGGCGAGTTCACGTTCGTCGTCATGGGCGACAACCGGCCCTGGTGGGCGGGCAAGGACACCGTGTTCCAGAACGAGTACTTCGCCGAGAACATCCGCGGCGCGAACGCGTCGGGGGGCGAGTTCGTGGTCATCCTCGGCGACCTGATCCACGGCTACTCGAAGGACATGGCGGTCGTGAACCGCATGTGGGACGACTTCGACCGGGCCACCAGCTACTTCGAGCTGCCGGTCGTCCCGGTCGTCGGCAACCACGACATTCAGGACCGGAAGAGCGCGGCGGTATACAAGCGCCGGATCGGCCCGACGGTCTTCTCGTGGGATTACAGGGGGTGCCACTACATCGCCCTCGACTCCGAGGTCGTCGGCAGGATCGACAGGATCGCCGGCGCGCAGCTCGCGTGGCTGAAGGAGGACCTGAAGCGCGCCGGCGGGGCCCGCCGCCTCTTCGTGTTCCTCCACAAGCCGCTGTGGCGGTTCGGCCCCAGGGAACGGTGGCCCGAGAACCGGTGGAACCGGGAGGTCCACCCGCTCCTGGCGGCGGCGGGCGTCGACACCGTTTTCGCCGGCCACGACCACGAGTACCAGCGCTATCCGACGCGCGACGGCGTCAACTATGTTGTGACGGGCGGGGCTGGGGCCGAGACGCGCGGCGGCGAGCTGGAGGGCGCGTTCTTCCACTATCTCGTCGTCTCGGTCAAGGGCCGCACGAGCTGCTACGAGGTCATCACGCCCGACGGACGCGTGCCCGTCGATTACGTGACGACGCAGTCGCTTGAGGCCCACGAGCTGGACCTGAACATCGAGCCGCTGGAGTCCCTGCCGAAAGATGGGTTTATCGAGATGCGCGCGCGCCTGAAGAACCCCGTGGCGAGCGAGGCGCGGGTGACGGTCACGTGGGACACGAAGGGCACCGCCTGGCAGCCGATCGGCCAGAAGGCCGTGCTGGCCGCCCTCCGGCCCAACGACGAGGCCGCCTTCGCCATCCAGGCCCACGTGACGGGCAGGCTCTTCCCTCTGCCGAGCCTCAAGGTGGAGCTGGCCGACGATACGGAGTCCACGAAGCTCCTGAGCTGGAACGTCTTCACGCAGGCCCTGGCGAAGATCGCCCCCATGGCCATGGAGTGGAACGTGGTCGGGCCGTTCGACCTCGGCGAGCCGTCCGGGGCGGATGCTCTGAAGACCGGCCAGGAGGCATACCTCCTCGGCTGGCTGCCCGGCTGGGACGGGATGCTGCCGCCCGAGAAAGGCGTGGACCTCGCGGCCGCCTACCGCGGCAAGGACGGCAAGAAGATCCGCTGGGAGACGCTGAAGGCCGACAAGAGGGGGATCGTGGACCTCGCAGCGGCCTACACGTTTGCCGCGTCCGCCAAGTCCGACAAGCCCGTCAACATCAACCTCAACCGCTCCGCCGCCTGCGCCGTGACCTATGTCTACAGCCCGGCGGCGGGCTTCCACGATTTCACGTGCGGCAGCGATGACAGCATCCTCGTGCGCGTCAACGGCGAGGAGGTCTGGTACAAGCACGCGAAGCGCACTCTTAAGACCGACGAGGATTACTTCTCGGCGTGGCTCAAGGAAGGCTGGAACGAGGTCCTCGTGAAGATCGGCAACTACGACGGCAGTTGGGCCTTCTGCCTGCGCGTTCTGGACGCGGAGGGGTCGCTGAAGTTCGCCCTTCAGCCCGGCGCCGGGGCGGCCGTGGCCAAGCAGCCGTAGCCGATCATGCGAGCCCGCCGCGGCAGCGGCGGGGTATTCTCGATGGCGCCGCGGGCTCGGGGTTCTCGACAAG
>JAPLML010000284.1 GCA_026387055.1 Planctomycetota bacterium
GGTGCTGCAGCGACTGGCCCGTCTCGGGGTCGACACGGTCGGAGAGTAAGATGGCCGCCTGTGTCGCCAGCGTCTCTACGAGCGTCGGGAAACTGGCGGGGGGTAGCTCGCCCATCGGGCGCTCGGCGGGAATCGTCGGGCCCGGCCCGACGGCGGGGCGCGGCGGAGGCGCCGGGGCGGCCGGACGCTCGGCTTCGCGCGCCAGGCGCTCCTTCTCGGCCTGGGCCTGTTTCTTCCAGTCCGAGTCCACGTGGATGCGCGGCGGATCGGCCGGCGGCGGGCCGCCGGACTTGGTGTCTTCGGGAGCCATAGCACTTCACCTCTTGCTTTCTTGGGGGGTGACGGGCCCAACGGCGCTGCGTCCCAGCGCGGCCGCCACCAGGCCGAGGTAGAACGGAGACGGCCTCAGCGGCCGGCTGGTGAACTCCGGATGCGACTGCGTGCCCACAAAGTACGGATGGTCGGGCAGCTCCAGGATCTGCATGATCGGCTGGCCGGGGGCCTTGCCCGAGAAGACCATCCCCCCGGCCCGCAGCCGCTCGATGTAATCGGGGTTGACCTCGTAGCGGTGGCGGAAGCGCAGCCGCACCGTCGCCGCCCCGCCGAACATCCGCGAGGCCAGCGTGCCGGGAATCAGCTCCACGTCCTTGCCGCCGAGGCGCATGCTTCCGCCCAGGTCCTTCACGCCGCGCTGCTCCGGCAGGAGGTCGATCACGGGATGCGGGGTGTGGCGCTGGATCTCGGTGGAGTTCGCCCCCGCCAGGCCGCAGACGTTCCGCGCGAACTCGACCACCGCCATCTGGAAGCCGAAGCACAGGCCGAGGTACGGCAGGAAGTTCTCGCGCGCGTGGCGGACGCAGGCGATCTTCCCCTCCGTGCCGCGCACCCCGAAACCGCCGGGCACGATGATGCCGTCGGCGTCCTTCAGGGCCTCGGCCGCGTTGGCCTGCGTGACCGACGTCGTGTCGACCCACTGGATGCCGACCTTGGCGTCGAGGGCCGCCCCGGCGTGTTCGACGGCCTTGAGGAGGCTGGCGTAGCTGTCGCGCACAGCGGTGTACTTGCCGGTGACGGCGATGCGCACCTCGTGCCTGGGGCGGCGGAGGCGGTCGCAGAACTCCTCCCAGACGTCGATGGCCTTCTGCTCGGCCCGCGGGTCCACGCGGTCCATCACGTTCAGGAGGTGCGTGACCTGGCGGTCGACCTGGTCGTGCCGCATCCGCGTCGGGATGAGGTAGATCGAGGCCTCGTCGTGCATCGAGAAGACGCGGGCCATCGGCACGCTGGTATAGATGGAGATTTTTTCGCGCACCTTGTCGGTCACGGGACTGGCCGCGCGGCAGGCGATGAGGTGCGGCTGGATGCCCATCTCCAGGAGGCGCTTGATGCCCAGTTGGGCGGCTTTCGACTTCTGCTCCCCCAGGATGCTCGGCTCGATGACCAGCGTCAGGGCGACGAAACAGACGTTCTCCGGCCCTTCCTCGTAGGCCAGCTGCCGCATCGCCTCGATGTAGTAGGCGTTCTCGACGTCGCCCGCCGTGCCGCCGATCTCGACGAAGACCACGTCGGCCCCCGTCTTGACGGCGAGGCGCCGCAGCTTCGCCTTCACCTCGCCCGTGACGTGGGGGATCATCTGGACGTCGCGGCCCTGGTACTCGCCGTGCCGCTCGCGCTGAAGGACCGCCCAGAAGAACTGGCCGCTGGTGGCGAAGTGGTCGCGCGTCAGGTCCTGGTCGAGCATCCGCTCGTACGTGCCCAGGTCCATGTCGGTCTCCATGCCGTCGTCGAGCACGAAAACCTCGCCGTGCCGGTACGGGTTGAGCGTGCCGGAGTCGATATTGAGATATCCCTCAAGCTTGATCGGCGCGACCCGCAGGCCCTTGTCCTGGAGCAGCTTGGCCAGGCTCGAGGCGAAGATGCCCTTCCCCAGGCCGCTCATCACCGTGCCGAAGACGACGACGTACTTCGCCTGGCCCCGGCGGTAGCCGTCGGGCATCGGGGTGTAGAATTCCGTATCCTCGCTCTGGCTGGCCACGTCGCGCAGGATATCGTCGCCGGACATCGGGTCACCTTTCAGGCCGCGCGGCCTTGCGGCGGGCCACGAAGGCGGCGTAGGACGCGGGCGTGTCGATGCCGGCCGGCCGCTGGTCCGTCAGGAGGACCCGCATCCGCCGCCCGTGTTCCAGCCACCGCAATTGTTCCAGTTTCTCGGTCATCTCCAGGGGCGTCGGAGGCATGGCGGCGTACTGCCGGAGGGCCGCCGCACGATACGCATAGATGCCAAAATGCTTGAGCATCGGCGCGCGGCGCGACGCCTCGCCGTCGCGGGCCCACGGGATCGGGGCCCGCGAGAAGTAGAGGGCATCGCCGCCGGCCGCCATCGCCACCTTCACCGAGTTGGGGTCCTCGGCCTCTTCCGGCGCGAGCGGGCCCGCCACGGTGGCGGCCTCGATCGAGGGGTCGGCCTCCATCGCCTCGACCAGGCGGTCCAGGAGCGACGCGTCGAGTTCCGGTTCGTCGCCCTGGAGGTTGATGACGATCTCGGCCTCGGGCAGCGCCCCCGCCGCCTCGGCCACGCGGCTCGTGCCGCAAGGATGGTCGGAGCGGGTCATGACCACGCGCCCGCCGAAAGCTTCGACGGCCGCGCGGATCCGCGCATCGTCGGTCGCCACGATGACGGCGTCGACCTTTCGCGCGCGGGCGGCGGCCTCGTAGACGTGCTGGAGGAGCGGCTGGCCGGTTTCAGAGGCGAGAGGTTTCCCGGGGAATCGCTTGGACCCGTAGCGGGCGGGGATAACGCAGATAACCTTCATTCGCCTCACGCCGATGCTTGTGCGCAAGCGGCGCCCTGCTCCGCGCCGCCACTGCAAACAAGGTAGAGAGCCGCCGAGGGGAAGTCAAGCGGAATGCCTCTCAGCCATGGGTAAGGCATTAGTACTCCAACGCCACTTAACCTCCTGCGCGGTGGGTCTCCTGACCCACCGCGCAATAAGTGCCCCGCACGGGCCGGAGAACGCACACGCGCGGCGGGTCAGGAGACCCGCCGCGCTATCTGACGTTGTAGTATTAGGCTGTGCGGCGCACCCCGATAGCTAAGGCATCGCGGATTTTCACATTTTTCCTCTTGACACACGATATTCTGGTGATATCATACCAAAATCATGAGGCGGGTTCAACAAAGGAGGAGATAGCCATGCAGGAAACCGAGAGAACCGTGTTGAGTGGCTGGCTGATGCTGCCCCTGGTCATCCTGGCGTGCCTGGCCATGCCGGCGCTTCTTATCTGGGGCATCGTGACCGAAAGCGTGCCCCGGATTATCGCGGCCGTCCTGCTGGTGCCGATGGACTTCCTGCTCACCTGGGGCCTGTTCACCTTGCAGCCCAACGAGGCCCGCGTGCTGGTGCTCTTCGGCCGATACACCGGCACGGTCAGGAAGGACGGCTTCCACTGGGCCAACCCTTTCAGCATCCACCGCGGCGGCCTCAGCATCCAGGCGCAGGAGCGGGAGAAGCAGCCCCAGCTGGTCGCCGCGCGGAGCAAGTACCGCGTCTCGCTGCGGGCACGGAACTTCGAGACGCAGACCCTCAAGGTCAACGACCAGCGCGGCAATCCCATCGACATCGGCGCCGTGGTGGTCTGGCGCGTCGAGGACACCGCCAAGGCCCTCTTTGATGTCGATGAGTACGAGAACTACGTCAAGGTCCAGAGCGAGACGGCGGTCCGCCACCTGGCCAACAGCTACCCGTACGATCGTTCGCAGGACGCGCCGGGCACGGAACTCACGCTGCGCGACGGCGACGCCATCAGCGGCGCCCTGGCCAACGAACTCCAGGCGCGGCTCTCGCGGGCCGGCGTGGCGGTGGTCGAGACGCGGCTGACGCACCTCGCGTACGCGCCGGAGATCGCCGGCGCGATGCTCCGCCGGCAGCAGGCCGAAGCGATCATCGCCGCGCGGCAGAAGATCGTTCACGGCGCGGTCAGCATGGTCGAGATGGCGCTGCAGGAGCTCTCCGAGAAGCACGTCGTGGAACTGGACGAGGAGCGCAAGGCGGCCATGGTCGGCAACCTGCTGGTCGTCCTCTGCGGCGAGCAGGCCGCCGAACCGGTCATCAACGCCGGGACGCTGTACCACTAACCTCCGATGGCCGAGAAGAAGAAATTCCTGCTTCGTATCGACGCGGCGCTCTGGAACGACCTCCAGGCGTGGGCCGCCGATGAACTGCGCAGCGTCAACGGCCAGATCGAGTATCTTCTGAAGCAGGCCGCCCAGGCCCGGCGCCGGATCGCCGCGACCCCTCCCCCGCCGGCGGCGCCCGAGCCGACCGGCCGCGCCGATGACACCGGCGCGCAGCCGTAGGCGAGGGTACCATAGTCCCGATAGGTCGCCGCGGCGACTGGCACGGCCGG
>JAPLML010000603.1 GCA_026387055.1 Planctomycetota bacterium
CGGCGGCCTGGCGTGGTGGACCACGATCAAGCTCCTCGAGGAGATCGTCAGGCGCCACGAGGGCGTCGGCGCCGACGTGGTGGAACTCGCGGCCGGGGGCGACCCCGCCAGCGACTTCGCCGCCGCGAAGCTGGCCGCCAAGATCGCCGCGCTGAAGATGTACGGCAAGCGGTAACCTGCCTTTCGGTCGCTTGGCCCCCCATCGTTTAGCCGCGAATCGTTTAGCCGCGGCCGGTACGGCCGCGACTATCGTTCGTCGCCGTACCGGCGACGGCTAAACGGTGCGACGGCCGAGCCCGCGGGGGCAAGCCCGCGCGCTACAAGCCCACGGATGCACACCCGCCAACAGGGCCGCGACTTTGACGGTCCGACGGTGTTCAACTCCTCGTCTCGCCGCACTCGAGAGAAGGTTGAGATGGCTTACCGTCGGTCCCGGTGGCTCCTCCTGGTGACGGCTGCGACCTTGGCGTCGCTTGCCGCCGCCGTGCCGTGCGCGGCACGGGGGACGGGCGGGTTCCTGCGGGACTGGTCCATCTGCGCCCCGCTGGAAGGAACGAAACTCGACGCCCCCCCCCTGCCGGAGGATTTCGCCGGCTACCCCGGCCTCTTTGCCGCCGGACACGTCTGGGTGCCCATCGAGGCAGAGCCCGACGGCAAGCTCGACCTCCAGGCCCTCTACCCGAAGGCCGGCGGCGGCACGGCGCTCGCGCACACGTTCTTCGAGGTCCCCGCCGACGGCGCCTACCGGCTGCGGATCGGCAGCGACGATGCCGTCCGCGTCGAGATCGACGGCCGCACCGTCCACACGCATGACACGAGGCGCGGCTGGCAGGCCGACCAGGACAACGTGAAGGCGACGCTGGCGAAGGGCTGGCACCGCCTGCTGGTGCGGGTCGTCAACTACGGCGGCGCGTGGGCGGTGTCGGTCCGCACGGCCGACGAGAAAGACCAGCCGGCGCCTCGCCCACATGCCCGAAGGGTACGTCACGTTCGCCGAGTACGAAGGCGCGCGGAACCTGGGGCAGAAGTTCTTCGAGGCGATGGCCGCGTTTCTGCGCGAGGCCACCGAGGAGACGCGGGACGAGACGGCCATTGCCGAGGCCCGCGTGGCGGCGGTGACGGCGGCCCGAGGCTTCTCGGAGGTCCTGGCGCAGGAGACCGACCGCATGACCTCGGCCCTCGCCCGCGGCCACGCCATCTGGGAGACCCTCGGCGGCAGGGGCCTGACGCGGCGCCAGTGTGCCGCCGCCACGCTCCAGGTGGCGGACCTGCTGGAGCGGACGCACCGCCTGGCGGCCCGGATCGAGAACGAGCGGCTCCTCATGGCCCGCTTCGAGAACGACATCCGCAACTGGCGCCAGCGGGACCTGGCGGTGCGCGTCCTCGACGCCGACGGCTCGCCGGTCGCCGACGCCCAGGTCGAGATCGTCCAGGCCGGCCACGACTTTCTCTTCGGGTGCAACCTCTTCGCCTTCCGCCGCTGGGAGAGCGACCGCAAGAACACCCTCTACGAGAAGCGGTTCCGCGACCTCTTCAACGCGGCCACGGTGCCGCTGTACTGGTCGGTGACGGAGCGCCAGCGGGGGCGGCCGGAGTTTGAGCCAACCGACGCCGCCGTCCGCTGGTGCCGCGCAGAGCACATCCAGGTCAAGGGCCATCCGCTCCGCTGGCCCGCCACGGTGCCGCGATGGGTCGAGGAACTCGGGGCCCAGGAGGCCCGCGCCGCCATCCAGGCGCACCTCAGGCAGGCGGTCGAGCGGTACCGCGACACGGTGGACTTCTGGGACGTGATCCAGGAGCCGTCGCCGCCGCCGCACATCGGGCCGGTGACCCTCGACCCCGCCGAGGCGCTGCGGTGGACGCTCGACGCCAAGCCCCGCGGGCGCCTCCTGGTGAACGGCGACGACGCCGCGTCGCTGGCGGACCTCGCCCGGCGGATGCGCGGCGGGCCGAAGCTCGACGGCCTCGGCATCCAGGCCCACCAGCACGACGGCCCGTGGACGCTCGACATGATCCGCCAGACGCTCGACGCCGCCGCCGGTGCCGACCTGCCGGTCCACGTCTCGGAAGTCACGATCCTCGGCGGCCCGGAAGACGAGCCCGAGCAGGCCGAGGCCGTGCGGCACTTCTACACGGCCGCGTTCGCCCACCCGAAGGTGGCGAGCATCACGTGGTGGGACCTGTCGGACCAGTTCGCGTGGCGGAACGCCCCGGCGGGCCTGGTGCGGGCCGACCTCTCGCCCAAGCCCGCTTACACGGTCCTCGACCGGCTGCTCAATCACCTGTGGCGGACCGATGCCGCCGGCCGAAGCGGCGACGACGGCAAGGTCGCCGTCCGCGCCTTTCTCGGCCAGTACAAGATCACCGCGCAGCACGGGCGGCGCAAGGCGACAGTCGACTTCCATCTCGGCCGCGAGGGACCCGCGGAGGTCGAGATCGTCCTCGCGCCGGGGAAGAGTTGATGGCCGGGGCGCTGCCCCGGCCTACGTTGCCCGTCGGGCGGGATCAGACGTCCTTTTCCGGCGCCACGAGGTCCTCGTACGTGCCGCGGCGCCGGATGAGGCGGGCCTCGGCCTCCTCCACGAGCACCTCGGCCGGCCGCGGGAACGAGTTGTACTCCGACGCCATCGTCATCCCGTAGGCCCCGGCGCTGAAGACGGCCAGCAGGCCGCCTCGCCTGACCGGCGGCAGGTGCCGGTCCTTCGCCAGGAAGTCCGACGACTCGCAAATCGGGCCGACCACGTCCACGACCTCCGTGCCGGGGAACGCCTCGTCGCGGATCCGCTGCGCGGGCGTGAAGTCCTCGCCGGGATCCACCGGCCAGATATGATGATAGGACCCATACAACGCGGGCCGGATGAGATGATGCATGCCGCTGTCGCACAGCAGGAACCGGCGGTCGCCCCCCGCCTTGACGTACTGCACCTGGGTGACGAGGATGCCGGCGTTGCCCGCGATGAAACGGCCGGGCTCCATGACGATCTCCAGGCCCGTGCCCTCCAGCAGGGGCACCAGGGCGCAGGCGAAGGCCTCGGCGTCGAGGGCCTGGCCGCCCTCGTACTCGGCGCCGAACCCGCCGCCGAAATCGAGCGTCGTGATCTCGATCCCCGCCCCGCCGAGCGCCCGGACGAGGTCCAGCGCCTTCGTGACGGCCTGGACGTACGGCTCCACGGTCGTGATCTGCGAGCCGATGTGGCAGTGCACGCCCTCCAGCGAGACGTGCCGCGCGCCCGCCGACGCCGCAAACTGCCGGAAGACCCGCTCGGCCCGCTCGAGGTCCACGCCGAACTTCGTCTCCTTCTTGCCCGTGGCCATATACCGATGCGTCTTGGGGTCGACGTTCGGATTGACGCGCACGGCCGCGCGGGCGCGCTTCCCGGCCTCGGCCGCGAGGTGGGCCAGGTTCTCCAGCTCCTCTTCGCTCTCGATGTTAAAGAGGCGCAGGCCCTTCGCAAGGGCGAAGCGGATCTCGGCGTCGGTCTTGGCGACGCCCGCGAAGCAGCACCGGGCCGGGTCGCCGCCGGCCTCCAGCACGCGGTAGAGCTCGCCGCCCGAGACCAGGTCGAACCCCGCCCCTTCTTCCCTCAACAGGCGAAGGATGTGCGTGTTCGAGCAGACCTTGACGGAGTAGCAGATCAGGGGCTTCAGCGGCGCGAACGCCGACGCGAGCTTCCGGTAGTGCCGACGCAGGGTCCCGGCGCTGTAGATGTAGAGCGGCGTGCCGAAACGCCGGGCCAGGTCGGCCACCGGCAGTTCCTCGCAGTAGAGCCGTCCCTGACGATACCTGAAAAGGTCCATAGGCTTCCCCTTCCTGCGTGGTGTCGTACACCGGGGAATGACCAGTTTAGACGGGTGGCGCGGACGTGTCAAGCGAAGCGCAGGGTCGCGAAAGCGCGGTCGCCTCGCCACGGCGAGTCTTCGACTTCGGCTCCCCGCTAAACGCACCGGCGGGATCGACGTCGCGGCGGCTCATACCCGCCGGGCCAGGAGGAACGTCCGGTCGTCGTCGGCCAGGCCGCCGGC
>JAPLML010000187.1 GCA_026387055.1 Planctomycetota bacterium
GTGGAGAGTTTGTGGCAGCCCAGGTCCCCCAGCAGGCCGGTGCCGAAGTCCCACCAGTTGCGCCAGGTCCACGGGCAGTACGCAGGATGGTACGGCCGCTCGGGCGCCGGCCCCAGCCACAAATCCCAGTCCAGTCCGTCGGGAACCGGCGGCGTATCCGGCGGGCGGCACGCCCACGTGGGCCAGGACCAGAATCGGGCCGGGCTCCAGACTTGAACCTCGTGCACCGGGCCGATGGCCCCGTCTATGATGAGCTCGCGCGTCAGGCGGGATTCCTCGGAGGCCTGCCCGTGGTTCCCGAGCTGCGTGGCGACGCCCGCGCGGCGTGCCGCCTCCGTCACCCGCCGGGCCTCCTGGACCGAATAGGTGAGAGGTTTCTCGCAGTAGACATGCTTACCTATTTTGAGCGCGGCCATCGTAATCACGGCGTGCGTGTGATCCGGCGTCGCCACCATTACGGCGTCCACGTTCTCCTTGGCCAGCAACTCGCGGAAATCACTGTAGGCGTTGCACCCCGAATACTTTCCAGATCGCTTCTCCTCGGCGTAATGCTCTTCGACGGCTCGCCGTGAGGGCTCGCGGCCGGCAGCCTTCTGCTCCTTGCCTTGCGTCCAGTTCCACGAGAGGTAGCCGCCGCTTTCGCGATTCACGTCGCAGACCGCCACCACCCGAACTTCAGGAAACTCGAGGAACGCCGCCATGTTCTGAAGGCCCTGGCCGCCCGTGCCGATACCAGCCAGCGTAAGCTTGTCGCTCGGCGCGATCTGGCGCGGACCTCCCAGCACATGTCGGGGAACAATGGTCAGCGCTGCCATGGCCGCGGCCCCGCCAAGGAACTTGCGCCGCGAGACGCGGTCTTCACTTCGGCTGCCGGAATGTCCCGTTGAATGCGCGATCCCTTCCATTGCCTGTTCCTCCCAAGAATTCCGTCCGTCCTATTCTACAAGCACTTACGTCTCTTGTCTGCCAGGCTCTTCGCGGCTGCGATTGAGGCCTTCCAACGGGAAAGGACGGTCTTCGCGCCAGAATCCGTCATCTGGTTGCCGCAGATAACACCCGCCGACACCCGTCACTCGCCCTGCAGACCCCGGACGGAGTTCTCGGGATACACACGACTTCCAGGTTTTTGGCCTCGTTGCGCCCCTGTTACATGCGTCCAGACGCCCCCGCGGTATAATCTCGTTAGGTGGGCCGAAGCGTGCGTCGGCCCCCTGCTTGCATCCCGCACGCGGAAAGGAGTGCAGCCCCATGAGAGCAGCCCTCGCGCTCATGGCCGCCATCGCCGTTGGCATCACCGGGATGGGCCGGCTTTTCGCCGCCGAGGCCACCCCCCCTGCCCTGCGCCCCTGCGTCGTCCTGACCGGCGCGGACAGTCTGGTCAAGAGCCCCGGCTACGTCCGGGTCGAATCGGAAAAGGAATGGACGAGCGTCTGGCACTGCCACAAGGGCGTGGAGGAGACGAAGGAGTACGACGCCTTCTTCAACCCGCTCGGACTGCCCGGCATCGATTTCGACAGGTACATGGTCATCGCCGTCTTCTGCGGCAGCGGCTGGAACAGCGCGGGGGTCGCGGTGGTTTCCGTCACGGAGGAGAAAGAACGCCTCCTCCTGCGGTTCCAGGGCAAGTGGTACCAGACGGCCGGCCCCGACGGCGGCGGCCGCCCGGCGTGCGCCTATGGCTTCTTTGTCTTGCCGCGTACGGGGAAGACCGTGGTCCTGGAAGAGAACGTCCAGC
>JAPLML010000122.1 GCA_026387055.1 Planctomycetota bacterium
GGGGCCCCACTGCCAGGCCAGCACGTGCGCAAGGGCGTCCTGGGGCAGGCGCGCGGGATCGGTCCCCCGGTAAAGCGGGGGGCAGAGGGCCGGCCACAACTTGCCCGCGTGCTCGATGGCCCGAGCCTCGACCTCGGCCGCCTCTGCCTCGGCTCGAGCGGAAAGCCGTGCCTTGATGACCTTCGTCTGGTCCGTCTCGCACTTCTCACAAACGCAGCTCACCTGTGGCGGGGCGTTGGTCAGAGGGAACGTGAACAGCCGCGTGGTGAACGTCGCCCCGCACGTTCGGCAGACGCGCCCGACAAACTCCGACACTTCCTCAGAAGCCATGTGCATATTTATCCCCTACCGGCTTCGGCGCCTTCTTGCGCCACTCGTTGATCTGGCTGCTCAGCACACCGATGGAGGCGTGCTCGCGCCCCCACTTGTCGGCGAGCATCGCCTCGGCGGCGGCTTGAAGGTCCACCAGCGGATCCCGGCCGTCGCTGTCGAGGTTCCGCAGCAGACCCTTGACCAGCGCACCATCCTTCCCGCCCACCACGACGTAGTTGATGCCCAGGACCGTCTGATAGGTCAGCGTGAACCAGTCGATGAACGTCTTGACGCGAGGATCGGGAGGCGCGGCGCTCTTGCCGCGCCTCGTCTTTGAGGGGCTAGAAGAAGCGCTAGAATACAACGTTAGTATGGGTTCAACGGTTGAACCGCTGGCGGCCAACGGTTGAACCGCTGGCGTCAACGGTTGAACCGCTGGCTGCGGTTCAATGGCTGAACTGCGGTTCAATGGCTGAACTGCTACCCGCCAGTGGATCGTCCCCTTCCGGCCCAGGCCAGCACGCTGCAAGTACTTGCCCTCGGCGCGGCGCAGGGCCTCGCGGATCGTCGCCCGCGCCAGCCCGGTGTTCTTGTGAATCTGTTTGTAAGATGCCCAGGCACACCCGGTTTTGTTGTCGGCGGAAAGGATGATCCACGCGACCGCCGAGCGCTGGGCCGGTTCAATCTTGGGGTCGCTGTGCAAGGCCCGCAGACACCGGAGCGCATCGGTGGGGCTCAGGCCGCCCTCGCCGCGCTCCGGGGTGGAATCTTGTGGCGGCCGCGATGTCGAGTTGTTACAGTCCATGCGGTTTCCCGGCTCCCGTGCCGGATAAGACCGTCGCCCGGCCCTGCACGGCCGGGCGACTTTTCACTCCAAGCATGGCAATGCCTTCCTGTACCTACTTTCCCATGTCTCGCGCGGCGGGCAGCCGGCGGCGACCCAGGCCGTCAACTCGGCACGGCCCCAACGAACGCTACGGCCGAGGTGGACCGGGTCCGGCAGCCGGCCCGCCGACTTGAGGGCGAAGAACAGCGAGCGGCCGATGCCGAGAAGCCGACAGGCTTCCGCCGCGTCGATGAGGAGCGGCAGCGGGGCCACGGCCGGAGCAACCGGGGCAGGCGCCGGGGCAGGCGAGGCGAGGATGGCCAGGGCCTGGGCGGTGTCAGGCATCCTGGACCTCCTTTGCTCGCTCGCGGCTCAAACGCAGCATGGCCTCGTGCGCGCGCCGGGCTTCGCGTCCGGCCTTCATGGCCAGGTCAAGGGCTTTCACCATCGCGCGGCCCGCAGACTTCGCCGCCGTCTGGCTGCGCCGCTTTTGCACGTTCGTGGGCACTGCCAACCCTCCCTACTTGACAGGGGGTATTATGCCTTGTGCGGTGCGCGGGCAAGTTGACGGCAAGTAGAAAAACTGGCGAATCGCCATTCTTGGGGGTGTGGTGGCGGTTTTTTCTCCGCCGGCGGGAAGTAGGAAGGGAAGTGGATTACAGGGTGCGCCGCGCCCGGCGCGCGTTTTCCTTGGCCTTGCGTTCCTCGATGGTCTTGCGGTAGCGGTCGGACACGTCTTTCGCAGACTGATCGTCGGTGGCCTCAGATTCGCGTTTGTCTTTCTGGGCCTTCGACGCGAGGGCGTCGCCAATATGCACCAGCAAACGGTTCTTGCTCGGTTTGCGCCGGCGGATCGCTGGATGGTCAGCAAGCCACTTGATGAACCGCTTGTACGACATATCTAGAATTGCTTGCACTTCCGTTGCAGGCCGGTAGTCTCGCGTGTCGTTCTCCGCCGCCTTGGCGCCGTCCTGGGCGTCGCGGCCGGCCTTGCCCGCCGCGGAAGCCGCCGCGGGCTTGGCGGGAGCCAGGACCGCCCTCAGATGGCTGTGGCCGTCCACGTACTGCCGAATCCTAGAAAGGGCCTTGGTTGCTATCCAGTCTTGGGCGCTCATACCGGCCTTGGCCGCCAGGTCCTCAAGGGTCGGCGCATCGGCATCGGCGACGCGCGTCCAGCGCTTATAGAGTTCCCAAACCTCGGCATGATGCTCGCTTGTCCAGAACGGTTTGAGGAAGTCCATGAGCTTCTGCCAGGGGGCAGAAAGCGGCGTGGGGGTCTTCTCGAACTTCAGCATCTTGCCGACCCGGATTGCCCGTGCCTTCTGCGCCTCCTGGTGGAGGTCCTTGGGATGGAACTCGCCCGGGCTTCGCTCGGCGCCGCGGAGGTTCCCCGCGTCGCGGCCCTGGGCATCCTTGACGCGGACGCGGGCCGGGCGATCACTGCGCACCAACCTGGGCGGGCATCGGGCCAGGGTTTCCTGGAGGGCCGCTTGGTCAAGGGCCGGGGCTTCCGTGGCGGATTCCTTGTCAGGTCGCGCAGGCGAGGCGGTCTTGCCTCGGCGTTTCGCGGGGGCCTCCTTGCGTGGGCGTTCAGGCATGCGTCGAGTTCCCCCGAGTCAGGGTCCTGCCCTTCGCTCAGTCGGCGACGACGTCGGCCACGTCCCCGGCGGTCGCTCGCCGGCCCCGTCGCCGGCGGGCGAACGTCAATGCCTTCTTCGCGTCCTCCGGGTTGAGGATCATATGGAAGTATAGATGTTCCGCGAGGCGAAGAACGAATTGCTCATTCCGTGCCACAAAAGAATCCGCCCTTCGTCCGGCCCGGCGGACGCGCTCCGCTGCCACGTCCCGCACGCGATCTATGTCCACTCTCCTGACAGCCGGGCCCGTCCAAAGGGCCCACATCTTGAGTGCGTAAAGGTCCGACAAATACCTCGGCGGCCGCACGCGCCGATAACGAATCCCAGCGGGAAACGACGGATGCCAACCAAGACAGGCCAGCATCCCGTCGCTCGGCAGAGTTCGCGGCGGGGGGACGCGAAGGAGAAGCCTTTTGGCGGCCCGCCCCGACGCCAGGTAAAGGGCGGACGGCACATGCCCCCCTCGCGTGTAGCAGTCCGCATGGTCCAAGTCTACGATAGCCGAAACGAACCATCGGGGGGCGAGAATCCACTGGGCCGCAACGTGGCCGGCCTCGTGGAGGCAGAAGCCCCAGTGTTTCTTCAGTAGCACCCGCAGCCGTCGCGGGAGTTCGGCCTGCCGCCTCACTTGCTTCATCGCCTTTCGTCCAGGCATGGCGTTTCCTTTAGGCCGAGCCAGGCGGCCTCCCGCGAGCGCGAGCCGGCCCCACATGCGCGTGGGGACCCTCGTGGAGGTCGATTCCTCGAAGGCCGCCTGGCGATTTCTCGACGTCATGCCTTCCCCGGTTCAAGAGCCAGGGGGCCGCCTTAGAGCACGGCCCTCCCCTGCGCGCGGCGAGGGGAAAGCTTAGGGGGTCAGTTCCCCGACGGCCACCTGGCAGTCTCTCGCTGGCGGCGGTTACGCCGTCGCCGCCTCTTCGGCCTTGAGGACCTGGCGGAGCTGGTCGACGAGCGTCATAACGTCCAGAGGCCCTGAAGGGGTCCTGATCCCCATGATCTCTTCGTCCTTGAGGACCTGGCGGAGCTGGTCGACGAGCGTCATAGCGTCCGAAGGCGCTGTCGCCGCGTCTTCGACCTTGAACACCTGGGCCAGTTCGCCGACGGTCATGTGCTCGAGCTTCTCAGGGGCCCAGCGATCCACATCCTCTCTGGTGGTCGCGTCCATGTTGGCGTCGAACGCTCGGTCTACCAGGAACGTGATCCCGGGCGTCGGCTCAGGGTCTTCGTTCAGTCCGTTCCCGATGCTCTCGCAGAGCGCCTCCACCATGCTGAGCGCCTCGGCACGCCGCACCGCGAAATCCATCTGGCCGTCCGGCCGGCGCGGTTCCGTCGCCAGGGCCACCAGGGACGCGGCCCGCTCGAGGCGGGTCCGGGCCCAGTCCAGCCGCTCCTTGAGTTGTCCCGCCCTGGTTGTCAGGGCGTCCGGCACCGTCATCCTCTCCCACTCTTGCTGGTCCACCATAAGGCACCGCCTTTCAAGAAAGAGACCCCCGGACGCGGTTGCGATGAAGAAGCACGTAAGGCGTGCTCGCCGCGCCGGGGGCCAAGTTGGGGATCCATTGGAAGGGGCTTCTTCATCGCGCCCGCATTGTGCCGCGGCTGGGCGCCGGTGTCAAACCAAATCTCTGCGGGGCGAGAAAGAAATCCGGGGCACCGCGGGCCGCGTCCCCGGCGGACGTCCAGGGCGTGGCGGGCGTCCAGGGCTCGCCGCGCGGCTTGGGGGGGCATCGTGATCCGCGAACGGGGACGGCTCGGCGGCGGGGTCGGTGCCGGCGCCCGTGGCCGCGGCGCGGCGTCCTTGGGCGGGGACACGCCGAATCGCGCCTGCGCAATCCTGGCGCGTCTGGCGCGGGGGTCGACGGTCTCGGCGGGGGGCGCGGCGGGAGCGACGGCTCTGCGTGTTCAATGGGCGACGGCCAGGGGGTCAGATCGCCTTGACCATCGCGAGGATCCCCGCCTTGTGGGCTTCGGGCAGGCGGGGCCAGGCATCGACCACGGCGGCCAGGTCGGGGCCGATTTTGCGCAACGGGGGCGTAACGCTCGCCGGAATCTCTCGTTTTTCGGGCGATTCTTGCGAAGGATGCCAGCCTTCCAAGCTGGCTATGTGGGTTCGATTCCCATCGCCCGCTCCACGGGAAGAAATCCACGGTTCCAGGTTCAGAGTTCGAAGTTGAGGCATGGCGTTGCGGGAGGTCGCACGCCGCTTTCGCGTACCACTGGCCACGGTGCAATACTGGGTCGCGCGCACGCGCGGTCAGGCACTTGACGAGGCAGACTGGACCAACCGGCCACGCGGTCCGCGGCGGCCGGCCAACCGCACACACGCCGGGAGGGAGAACCTCGTGTTGACCGTGTGTCAGGAACTCCAAGTCGTGGCTTCTACGCTGGCGTATGTGAACCGCAACCGTCAACGGATGGATTATCCTCGATACCGGCGGCACGGGCTGCCGGTCAGGAGCGCCGCCGTCGAGTCGCTCATCAAGCAGGTCAACCGGCGGGTCAAAGGGACCGAGGAGTTCTGGCGGCGGGGCGGGGCCGAGACCGTCCTGGCAGTCCGCGCGGCCTACCTCGGTGTAAGGAAGTGATCCGCTGGCCGTTACCCGCGATTGCTCGCTACCACGACCTTCGGGTTATGAGACCAGCGACCCCAGATTCCGTAAGTGCTTGCGATGCCACTACTTACGCGTAGCGCCCTGTCACGCAGGGCTTTAACTCGATCACCATGTTGACCAGGGTGACCATGTTGAACACGATTATTGCCACATTTTGCTACAGTGATAGGAATGTGCAAGTGAAAACACCGCTCATCCAATCGCGGCCTGCGACCTTCGGGGTGTCAGCCCGAGGGTTGACTGCGGATAGGGGTGTCAAGACAGACGACCATCGGACCCAAGATCCTTCAGGCAACACAGAGCGTGGGGCCTCCATGCCGCCATTGCGGTTGCAGGCACCTGAGGGTAGTCTATACGCGCCGGGCGACGGGCGGCCACATCGTTCGGCGCCGGGAGCGCCGGAACTTCGGCCACGGTTCACGACATGGGAACAGCCGATCGGTGGTTGAGGCGTAAGCGATGGCCAACAAGGCGGCACTGCGGTGGGAACTGGCCGGCGTTGCCGTCATCTTCCTGGCGGGTTCCGCTCTGCATTCAGCGTTTGACTGGACCGGTCATTGGCGGCCGATCGCCTGGTTCGCCGCCGTGAACGAGAGCGTCTGGGAGCACTTCAAGCTGGCGTTCTGGCCGGGGGTTCTGTACGCGATGCTGGAGTACCTCGCCCTCAGGCGGTCGGTGAACAACTTCTGGGTAGGCAAGTGCCTCGGCCTGTTTTCCATGCCGGTCGCGGTGGCCGTGCTCTTCTATGGCTACACTGCTGTTCTGGGACATCACCACGTTGCTCTCGATATCCTGATCTTCCTCCTGGCCGTGGGAATCGGACAATGGGTCAGTTACAGGATCTTGGCGGCGGCCGACACGGGGACAACGGTGCGCCGGGGTGCGGTGATCGGGTTGGCTGTCATGGCGGCGGCATTCGCCTTGTTCAGCTACTGGCCGCCGCGGGCTTCTCTGTTTGAGGATTCCCGGACACATCAGTACGGCATTCCTGCGGAGCATTAGGCGCACGGGCCAGCAATGCGCGCTGCGGGGGACCGTCCACGCACGGACAGCAGAGCGGCTCGGAGAAGTGCCATCGGTCGACCTTTCATCCGTCGTTGGGAAGGCAAATCCTGCGGCCGAATGGCGCTTGCGGCAAGTGACGTAAGCCCTGAAAACTCAACGCGGGTGGAGTTTTCAGGAGGGACAGGAACACGTTCGTCGACGCCGCCCGCGACTACCTCCAGCGCCGTCTCGGCGGCGGTGCTACGCCGTCCGGCTCACCCCTCCCCGCCGGCCAGATCCTCGTCCACAACGGCACCGGCGCCGACCTCCCGCGTGGCGGCGTCCTGGGCCTCGACAATTTCGCGTTCCTCGACGACTCGGGCCAGATCGCCAACACCCTGATGCCGCCGGTCATGATTGGCGTCACGCCCACGGGGCCCGTGTTCGA
Organism: Planctomycetota bacterium; assembly: GCA_026387055.1. Classification (GTDB taxonomy): domain Bacteria; phylum Planctomycetota; class Phycisphaerae; order FEN-1346; family FEN-1346; genus JAPLML01. The sequence goes on from JAPLML010000122.1 coordinate 6,820, forward strand.
CTCTGGATCGTACTACGGCCCGTATGGCTACGGGTCGAAGTTTGCCATCGCCTTGGAGCCCATCGCTGACAGCGCGCTCGGCCGGTGCCAGGTGTCCGGCGTGTGCGCGGGCCTTGCCCGCTATTCCGCTCTGCCCTATAGCGGCAGGTGAGATTGCTGGTTAGAGTTGCGGACTTACCGGCCGCTAGTCGAACCTGACCGCGTAAATGGCGCCGTTGGTGGCATCGAAGGAGACGGAGCCCCTTTTCGATTTCCTGTTTCCCGTGGCAAGCACGGGGCCTTCCTGGCCGCTCACTGTCAGGGTCCCCGGCCGCGTTGCGGCAAAGTCCAGCGTGATCCGGAGCTGGTCCATCCTGGCGACGCGGTAGGTCGCGCGGAGCGTCACCGGGCCGAAGCGGAGGTTCGAGATGCCATAGGTTCCGCCGGCCTGGCGGAATCGCTCGGGCAGGGCGGGCGCCAGCAGGAACTCGGTGTGGCCGGGGCGGTCCGTCTCGCGGAACCCGATAAGGTTGCGGATGAGGTTCGTGGGCAGCGTCGCGCCCCAGCCGTAACATTCCCCGCCGCCGTACGCCGGCTCGGGATCGACCGGCCAGTATTCGGCCGCCTGGCCCGGCACGCGGTACTCAAACGGTTTTCCGACGCAGGACTTGGGGACTGTGACCGTTGGCCGGTCGCTCCGCGCGTAGAGGCGGTCCGCAATCTCGGCAAGCATCTCGGCCAGGAAGGTCCTCAGGCCCGCGTTCCAGGCAGCCTCCGAGAGCGGGAAGACGAACGACGGCCACTCGAGCCAGTACGCCGGGCCGGTGCGGAAGCACTCGATCCTCGGCCGAATGGCCTCCATCTGCTCGTCGGTGGCCACACCGCAGGCCAGCGGCACGAGCATCATGACGTCGTAGTAGTCCTGGAGGATGATGGGCCGGCCGGTCCGCGCGTCGAAGTCGCGGAACCAGCCGTCGACGTACATGGCGCGGACCCTGTGCGTCCGCTCCTCGGCCATCCGGCGCCAGCGCCGGCCGTCGGCGGGCCGTCCGGCGATCTCGGCAAACCGGGCCATGTTCCGCATCGCCTCGGCCATGGCCGCCTCCGCGTCCACCGTGCGGACATGCTCGGAGACGGTTCCCTCGTGGCCGCCCTCGGGAATCAGGAACCGCTTCGAGCCGTCTTGGGCCTCCCAACTGCACTTGCAGTGGAGCCAGCCGTCCGCGTCGGCCTGGTTCTTGAGCCCCCCCCGGATGCCGGCGCCCAGGGGAGGGTAGAGCGCCCGGCTCCCGCGGGGGCTGCCGGGCCGGGCGTGGATCGAGCGGATGCCGGGGCCGGGAAGCCCCCACGCCGGATAGGTCCCGCACTCGGCGCCGTCGGCGGCGATCATGTTCATGCTTCCGTCCTCGCGGGAGCAGGGGACGTTCGGGGCCGGGGCGTCGGCGAAGGTGCCCAGAAGGACGTCCATCGCCAAGTTGGGGTCGGCGTAGGAGAGGGCCATCGCGTCGAGGCTGCTTTCGCCCAGGACCGCGCGGGGGGCATGGATCTGCATCGCATCCCAGTGGTGCCGGTAGATGCCGATCGGGTGGCGGACGTTCATCCGGAGGGTCTCGAAATCGTACACCCATCCGTGCTTCCACGTCGCGGGCCAGTCTCCCTCGAGCATGGGGGCCCGGGCCCAGAACGCCTCGTCGGCCGCCAGTTGCCTCTTCAGGCTGGGCCGGAAGGTCCGCCGGGCCGACTTGAACTCCGCGGCGGCCCGCGTTTCATTCACGCCGCGGCTCAGCAGGACGAGGACCGACGCGCCGCCGCACGCCGGCACCGCCACCCGGTACGACTGGACCGTGCGCATCGGACCGGGGCCGACCACGGTGCTGCCCGGAATGCTCGAGAGGTCGCCCTGCCGGACCCACTGGAGCCACTCTTCCTCGGAGGGCGTAGCCTTGTGGGCGGCGCTGGGGTGGTCCGACCCGAGGACGAACGCATGCCCATAGGCCCAGATCTTGCTCACGCTCGTGTCGGTCTTCTCGTCGTACTTCGCCGCGACACCGTCGCTGCCCCAGTACTTGCGGTCCCAGAGGCCGTAGATGTGGGTGGCGTGGAGGAGGACTTCCCTCGGCGACCCGCCGGCGCTCGCGATCTCGGCGAGGCACGCAAGCGAGTTCTCGCGCGGCAGGAAGAACTTGAGGCTGAAGGTGAGGCCCTCCCAGGTCCAGTCGTAGCTCAGGAGGTGCTTCGTGTGGTACCGCGACGAGAGGCGGAAACCGTGGGGCTTGAAGTCCTCGGGCGTGGCGAACGTTGTGCCGCCCACCCCGACGCTCATCAGCAGCAACGACAGGTAGTTCACGTGGTCGCGCTGGCCGCCGCCGTAGGACCCCTCGAATCCCGTGAGCCAGTACCCGAACCCCAGCGGGGGGACGCTGCGGATTGCGCCGCTGCGGTGCAGGACCATCGAATGGAACGGGTTGTCGATGTACCCGTGCGGCGTGTAGTTGGAGATGGGGAAACTCTTCGGCAGGCGGATCATGCTCGCTCCCCGGTCCCGTGCCCGCGGAAGCGCGGCAGGCCGGCAGACCTGCCGCGCAAAGTTCAAAGGGTACGCGCAGTGGGCCTGCGACCCACCGCGCGGCCGCATTACGCTATTGCTGCTTCGGCGGCGGCAGCAACACCTCGACCAGTTCGCTCTCCACGCCGGTTTCGCCGATGCTCGAGACGGCGAAGCGGTTGGTCTGCGAGAACCACTCGACGTCCTCGGGCTTGTCCTTCAGGTCGGCCACGAACGCCCGCGCCGTCGGCGCCAGGGAGGCCAGGGGGAACCACGGGCGGTCGTTCAGGCCCATCGGTCCGATCCGCCGATAGACCCGGTAGCCGATCACGCGCTCCAGGTACTGCTGCTCGTGGCGGATCTCCGCGGGGTCCCACTGGACCCGCACCTGGTCCTTATTCCAGCCCCCGAGCATCGCCCGGACGTTGCGCGGCGGAAGCGGCGAACTCGCGGACCGGTACGGCGTCCGCAGGACCGTGATGAACTTGTCCTTGTGGCCACGGAACCACGCGACATTGAAGTTGTAGACCTCCAGCCAGTACCACGTCGGCCGGTTGTCCTTCGTGACCCGGACCATCATGATCCCGCGCTCGCCCACGACGTTGATGTTGCCGAACGGGTTCGCCTCGCGGTGGAAGCCGTTGAGAGTCACGACTTCCCTGACCGGCCGGTTCGGCAGCCGCAACATCCCGAAGTCGTCCGTCGTGCCGACGATCACGGGGTCCTTCGAGACCGGATGGTCGAAATTGCCGTCCTCGATGACCGGGAAATACTTCACGCCGTGGTCCTCCGCCGCCGGGCCCTTCGGGTCCACCTCCGTGCCGCGCTGAAAGATTTCGACCTTGGCCCCGGCGACGCCCTGGCCGTTCACGTCCTGGATCTCGAGGAAGCATTCGCGCGGGATGGCAAAGTAGTAGTCGCCGAAGTGGCCGCGCGGCTTGTCCCAGGTCATGTTCAGGTAGCCGGCGTCCACTTCCGAGTAGACGTGCGGGCCGTGCCAGTGCATCATCGTGCCCGGGTGGGTCATGAAGTGGTCGATCTTCTCGCTCGTGTCGGGCCAGGCGTGGACGCCCTTCTGGCCGTCGTAGTCCAGGAAGTACCAGTCCGTGACGCCGAGCTGGTGGCCGAGCTCGTGGGGCAACGACCACTCGGTCTGGTTCCGCCACGGCTTATCGGGCGCCTTCCATTCCTTCTTCTTGTCCTCCTCGTTCTGCCAGATCCACGCGCCCTGGTGGTACGCGATGCCGTCCGCGGCGGAGTGCTGGTTCTGCCCGTCCTTCTCGACGTTGTCCGTGTAGATGATCCGGTCCAGGCGGACGCGGGCCTTGATGCCTTCCGGCGCCGACGGGAAGACGCTGGCGGCAAACAACGTGTTCATAAGCTCCACGTGCCAGCGGTAGAAGTCCTCGAAGGAGAACGTCCCCACGTCGGTCCGGTTCTGGTGCCAGGCCTTGACGCGGCCGGGCTCGACGTAGAACCAGAAGCCCCAGCCCCACAGCGGGTCGGTGGCTTCGTTGTTGAACGTCGCGATCTCGGGCTGGGCCGTCAGGACCTTGAACGTCGCGTGGTGGAAGCCCTCCTCCCATTTCCATTTGAGGTCGAAGGTCGCCTCCTCCAGCTCCTTCAGCGACTTGGCGCCCTCGCCCTGCTTGACTTCCTTCTGGTCGATCAGCCAGACGTACTTGAACGGCTTCGAGTCCGCGAATCCGACGTTCTTGACGTGGGCCGTCAGCGTGATTTCCTCGCCCGGCTGGTACTTGAGCTTGAGGTTCTTGGCCGCCTCCTGCGGCTCCATCACGGTCCGCTCGCCGAGGTCGAGGATCGCCTTGGCATTGGCGAGCCTGGGCCGGCCGAACGAATCGTAGTCCACGCACCCGTGCAGGCCCGCGAGCTTCGGATTCATCTCGATGAATGTCACCGACAGGTCCGGCAGGGCGGGGTGGGCGTCCCAGGCCTCATCGCGGTCGACCTTGAAGGTCTTGACCCGGCTCCGCGGGTAGACCTTGGCCGGCCCGCCGACGTCGGCCATCTTCTCCCAGACGAGGTAGCGGATCCCCTCGTCGCGGACAAAGCACCGGTCGAGCACGGTTCCGTCGGTGAACTCCAGCTTGTCGGCGTGGGCGATCCCTCCGAACAGGAGGGCCAGCGCGACGGCGCCCACGGCCGGCAAACCACGGCTTACCTGTTGGAGCGTATTCCTCTCCCGGCCAAGTTCCCCCCGGATTCGCGAGCGTGACATTATGGGGCTCCAAGGGCCGACGAGCAAGTGCGACTAATACAGGAGTTTCCCCACGTGCGGTCGCCTACCTGACCACCACCGGCATCGCCAGCAACTTCGCAGACTTTACGGCCGCCGCCGACACGCTGACCTTTGCGCCAGGCGAGACGCAGAAGACCGTCACCGTGGACGTGGTGGACGACAAGGACATCGAGCCCGACGAGACGTTCTTCGTCAATCTGGTGAACGTCGCGGGGGCCAGGCTGGGCCGCGCGAAGGCCACCGGAACCATCATCAACGACGACAAGCCGCTGGGGCGGTACCAGGTGAGGGTCCAGGTCATCGGCAACGGATACGTGACCGACACGCTCGGCAAGATCGACACGCGCATCGGCAAGTGCGTGGGCCAGTACACCGCCAATGACTACCCGTTCCTGATGGCCAGTTCGCCGAACGTGGAGTGGCAAGGCATCGACTGGTACGGCCAGGCGGCCGCCGGGTGCTCCACGCGGGCCGTCACAATTTGGTGAGCCCGCGCTACTGGAGGCGTCGAGAAAGGGGGACGCCTCTTTCTGCTCCAGCCGACAGGGGCAATGGGCCTTTGTCGCGGCCGGTCCGGTGCCAGCCAGAGCGAGCCAGTGAAGCCGATCGCCGAAACCTGGGGCCGCAAGACGATGCAGTTCATGCCCCCGACGGTGGCGGCAATGGTTGAACTCCACATGCTCACTGGCATGCGCCCGGGGGACCGGGAACTTCACTCCTCGGTCGTCAGAATGGCGCAGCCCAAGACCCCTCCGGCGGTTTTTCCCGGATGCGCCTGGAATCGGACAGCAAGTTTCTGCTTGCCCTGCGTGAGTTCCTTCGGCAAGCGGTACGTCTCGTGGTAGAATTCCCCCGGCTTGTTGTTCTCCAGTTTCTGCGTCGCGAGTTGGCGGCCGTCCACGAGGATGTCGAACTCTCTCCCGCCGGCGTCGCTGCCCCAGTACTTGACTCGCAGTTCCTGGGGCTTGTCGGGCAGGACCTTCATATCCCAGGAGAACCACCCGCCGTCCGTGGCATGACGCCACCTGCGCTCGCCGGTCACGGTTTTCTCGCCCCGCACGTTGTGATCGCGCTCGCTGTGTTCGTTGGCCGGGATCACGCGGTCGACGGTGCGAGCGGCCAGGCGTGCTTCGAGCGCTTGGCGCTGCCGCTCTCTGGCCTGCCACTCCTCGGGCGTGAGCGCGTCCCAGTAAACCACATAACTCCGGTTCCCGTGCATGCGGTAGAACGGCTCCAGCGTCACTTCGCGATCGTTCAACTCATCCGACAGGTGCAGAACCCGCGCCGAACCGGTGAACGTGGACGGCCTGCCGGCGGCAGGCTTGAGGGCGGCGACGAGCCGGCCTTCCTCCGCGACAGCCACCGGGCAGGCGGGCTCCCCCGGCTCGAGCCCCTCCGTCCCTGCGCAGAGCACCAGGGGACCATGCAAGAAGGCCAGGCGGCGCGGGTTGTCGCGGAAACCTTCGGTGCGAAGGCTGAACGGCATCGACACCTCCACGGTATCGCCGCTCTTCCAGGTCCGCGCCAGCACTGCGTAACTGCCCGGCTTGCTCGGGTCCTTTTGCCTGGCGCCATTGACCCGGATCTCGAACCCCGACACCGCCCAATAGGGGTGCCTGATCCTGAGGTTGAATTCGGCGGGCTCCTGGCAGGTCAACACGAGCCGCGCGCTGCCTGCGTCGGGGTAGTTCGTCTCCTGACGGAGTCTGAGCCCCCGGGCCCGCCAGTTCAGTTCGGAAGCAATGAACAGGTTGACGAAAAGCGTCGTTTGGCCGTGGCGGAAGTAGATGCTGTCGCCGTACTTCGTGTGGTTCTCGATGCCCGTGCCGGTACAGCACCAGAAACTGTCCTCGGGGCTGCAATACGCCTTCCGGCATTTCGGCCCAAAGCCCAGGGGAACGAAGTAGCACATCATGCCGGTCTCGGGATCCTGCGAGGCGAGGATGTGGTTGTAGAGTGCCCGCTCGTAGTAGTCCGCATACTCCGCCCGCGGGTCCCAGAAGAACAGGTGGCGCGTCAGTTTGAGCATGTTGTAGGTGTTGCAGGTCTCACACGTAGCCGGGCCGAGCGCCTGCGAGAGTTCCTCCTTCGGCGTAAAGCGCTCGCCGAGGCTGTGCCCGCCGATCACGTAGGAACGCTGGTGGACCACCGTGTCCCAGAACAAGGCGGAGGCCGTCTTGAGCCACTCCTCGCCGGTGAGTTCGTACTGGCGTGCCGTGCCGACGAACTTCGGAATCTGCGTGTTGGCGTGCAGCCCGGTGAGCCGGTCCTCGCGCTTCGAGGCCGGACCGATGACCGCCATGTGGTTGAACCGCATCGCGAGCGCGAGGTACTTGCGGTCGCCGGTGATCGCGCAGAGATTAGCCAGCGCCTCGTTGATGCCGCCGTGTTCGGCCTCAAGCATCTTCTGCATCCGGTCGTCGCTCAGCCCGTCGGCCCCGGTCTTGGCCCAGTCGCCGAGTCTCCTGGCGACCTGGAGGGCCTGGGGGTTGTCACAGTAGACATACACGTCGAGAAGACCGGCCATGACCTTGTGGATCTGGTACCAGAACGGAACGGGCGCTTCGCCGCGGCCCGTGAAGGTGTCCGGGTGGGTGTGCAGGAAACCGGTGCCGAGTTTCTCCTGGCACGCCGCGAGGCCTTCCACGACCGCGTTGGCCTTTTCCTTGACCCGCGCCTCGCCGGTGGCGGCATACATCTTGGCGCAGGCCGAAAGGTACAGCCCGACGAATTCGCCGCGGGAATTGTGATCGGGCGCCATCCAGCCGCCGTACGGTTTAGCGGTGGAAGGGAGGCCGGCGGCTATCCGGAAAACATGAAGCAACCGATCTGCGTCAAGCGACAGGAGGTACCGGCGGTCGAGTTCCATGGCGTGCTTGAAGGGGCCCTCGAGGAGACGCACGTCCTCGAGGGGGAACGGCTCCGCCTGGAGCACCACGGCCGGCGCCACGTTGCCGTTGCCCTGCGCCGCGCGGACGACCGCCGAATCGGCCGCCAGGCCCGGCGACAGCAGCAAGATCGCCACCACGAGAGCCGCGCCCTCGACACTCACCGTTGTCTCAGGCATTGTCGCCTCCCTTTCCTCTTGGCCTGCCGTTCTGGTCCAGTGAGTTTCCGCCGTCCGGAAAGCCTACATGGGACGCTCCGCAACGGCCTCCACCTCACCGGCCTCGGCAGGATCGGGCATCGTCATTATCCTGCTGCCGCCGGGCATGCCATCGAGTGTAACAACAGCGGCGTGATTCTCGTAGGGTAAGTTCGCGTTGCAGGAACTGGAGAAAGTGAACTCAGACTGGGACCGGTCGGCGAGCCCGCCGGCATGGTGGGGCGCGCTTTGATTTCCGGCGTACTGCTTGCGCCCCTTGTCGCATGGGTATTGGCGTCCCTGCCTTGCCAAGCCGCCGACCGGCCCCCGGGGAATCTGGCGCTGAAAGCGAAGGTAACCACCGCATCCACCGGAGAGCCGTACCATCCGCAGACCAACGGCAAGATCGAGCGGTATCACCGGTCCAGCGAGGAGCGGGTCAACCTGATCGCATGGAAAACGCCGGGGGGACTGAAGGCCGAGATCGCGCGGTTCGTCGTGTGGTACAACACCGAGCGATACCACGAAGGGCTTGGCAACGTGACGCCGGATGATGTACACTACGACCGACGGGAAAGCATCTTGAACCGTCGTAACGCACTCAAGGCCAAGACGCTGGCGCGTCGCCGGCGTCTGAACCACGGAATGCCCGGGCCGAAAGGAACCGACCGCACCGAAAAGCCCTCTCTTGCGCCGAGGGCCTGATGGTGCCACTTACGCTGAAGACGTACACTCTCGCTCGAGACGGAAGGCGAGCTCGATGTTGAACAAGGTCGGCGGCTCATCGAGGCCGGCAGACGCGATCTCGCGGAGACTGTCGCCACGCTCGACTGACTGCTACATGGCCGGTGAGCATTATGAAGAGGAACACTATGAAGAAGACCTATGCTCAGATAACCCGTCGTCAATTCATTGGGGCGTCGGCCGCCGCGGCCGCGGTTACAATTGTGCCGCGGCATGTGCTGGGCGGGCTGGGGTTTGTTGCGCCCAGTGAGAAGGTAAGTATTGCCATCATCGGCGCCGGAGGACGGGGGCGGACCATGGTCCGCAGCCTGTTCAACGAGGAGGATGCGCAGATCATCGCCGTCTGCGATGTGGCCGAGAAGATGGACCTGAGCGCGTTCTACTATGGAGGCTTTGGCGGCCGGAAACCCGTGAAGGCCGAAGTGGAAGAGCATTATGCGAAGAAGACGCCCAACTTCCGCTGTGCTGAGTATGAAGACTTCCGCGTCATGCTGGAGAAAGAGAAGACCATTGACGCGATCCTCTGCGCCACGCCCGATCATGCCCATGCCGTGGTCTGCATCACCGCCATGAAGATGGGGAAGCACGTCTACTGCGAGAAGCCGCTGGCGCATAACGTATGGGAAGTCCGCCAGATGGCCAGGGTGGCGAAGGAAAGGGGCGTGGCCACGCAGATGGGCAACCAGGGCCACTCGGGCGAGGGCATCCGTCAGACTTGCGAATGGATTTGGGATAGAGCCATCGGCGCTGTGCGCGAGGTCCACGTCTGGAGCGATGATGTGGTGGGGCATTGGAATGCTGTGGCGGGGCTGGGGCAATGGGTCAAAACCCCTGGTCGGCCTCGGGAGACGCCGCCGGTGCCGGCCGGGTTCAACTGGGACCTGTGGCTGGGCCCGCGGGACGATCGCCCTTATCACCCCTCCTATGCGCCGTTCACCTGGCGTGGGTGGTGGGCGTTCGGCACCGGCACCATTGGCGACATGGGTTGTCACAACATGGACCCGGCCGTGTGGGCGCTGAAACTGGAAAGCCCAATCAGCGTGGAAGCTACTGCGACTGGGGTTGACAGCGAAGTGACCCCGTTCGGCGAAATCTACAACTATCGATTTGTGCCGCGCGGTGATATGCCGGCAGTGAAGCTGACGTGGTATGACGGCGGGCTGCGTCCGCCCACGCCGGAGGGGCTGGATCCCGACGATCCCAAGCAGCGCCTGGGCGAGGGTACCAACGGCATCCTGTTCATCGGCGATAAAGGCTTCATCACCTGCGCCGGCTGGGCCGGGATGCCCTGGTTGTTGCCCTTGTCGCTGCACCGCGAGTACAAACGCCCCGAAAAGACATTGCCGCGGAGCAAGGGCTATCTCACCGACTGGCTGGCCGCGTGCAAGGGCGGTAAGCCGGCCAGCGGTAACTTCGAGTATGGTGCGCGTTTGACCGAACTGGTTTTGCTGGGCAATGTAGCCCTGCGCACGAAGAAGATGCTGATGTGGGACGGGGCGAACATGAAGGCTGCCAGCGCGCCTGAGGCCGATCAGTTCATCAAGGAGCAATATCGCAAGGGATGGGAGATCGGTTGAGAAAAGGAGCATATCATGCTGGGGAAATGGGGACAGTCGCCAATGGCATTAGGGTAGGGCCCTTGGCCCCACACCCTGTTTGGCCCAAACGATCTTGGGTCCGACGGTCGTCACGCTGGACCCCGCCTGAGAATCTGTCGTCGGGCTGACACCCCGAAGGTCGCCTCTCCTGCCCCGATGGGTTACTGGCGTCAGACTTCCAGCAGCGGGTGCTCAAGGCCGACAAGCCGGTCCTGGTGGATTTCTACAAGGAGGGATGCGCGGCCTGCGGCGCGCTGGACCCTACCATGGATCAACTGGCCGACGAGTACCGCGGCCGGGTTACCATCGCCGCCTTCCGCCTATATACCATCTTCCTTGAAGTCACCTGCTCGCCGATCAAGGAGCAATGCGACATCTCCTTCACGCCGACGGTGGTTCTCTTCGTGAACGGGCAGGACAAGCACCGCTGGATCGCGGACTACAGCACCGACGCCTAACGCAAGGTGCTGAACGAGGTCGCCGGTTCGCCCGCGCCGCAGGCGAAACCCGCCCAGCCGGCCGCCACGCCGTAGGGCGCCACGGCGGCGACGGGGGACGGCCCCGTGCCGCTCGGCAGCGTTGTTCATCCGCAAGAAGCATCTTCTTCGACACCGATTTCACGGCTGGCCGTGGCACGGCGCTGTCAGGAGTGGTACAATCTCCTGGAAATGGCGCCGGAGTCGCAGGGGTGCCCGAGCCAAAGGACTGGGGCCCCGCAGGCACTCACAGGTCTGCACTCGACGGGTGTTTCCGATGTTGCGCAAGACTGACGGCCAACGCGTTGACGGCGCCACGGCATGGGCCGCGGCCTTCGCGTTCGTGGCCGGCGCCGTCCTTGCCGTCGCCGCTTGGGCGGCGATTCCCGCCGACGCCCTCCTGGACCGGCTCAAGCCCGACGGCTTCGTCAACGACTTCGCGGGCATCCTGTCCCCGGCCCAGCGGCAGGCGATGGAACAATCCGTCCGCGATCTCCAGCAGAAGACCGGCGTGCAGGTGGCGGTGGTGACGCTGGAGTCGCTCGAAGGCGGCCAGATTGACGACTTCGCGGCCAAGCTCTTCCGCCGCTGGGGCATCGGGCAGAAGGACAAGAACAACGGCGTCCTGGTGTTGGTGGCCCTGAAGGACCGCAAGGCGCGGATCGAGGTGGGCTACGGCCTGGAGCCGATCCTGCCCGACGCGCTGGCCGGCCGCGTCCTGGACGAGGAGCTTTTCCCCGCCTTCCGCCAAGGCCGCCACGCCGAGGGTCTGGAGCGCGGCGTGCGGCGCGTGGCCGAGATCATCACGCGCAACGAGCCCGCGCCCAAGACGCTGCCCTCCCCCGCGTCAGGCAGGAAAACCGATTGGCTGGAGGCGACCGTCGTCACGTTGTTCCTGTCGCTCTTCGTGGTCATCGGGTTCTTCTTTGGGGGCGTCGGGCTGGGGGCCAAGCAGGTCTTCATGACTGTCTTGGGTGCGTTTTTCGGCGGCATCCCGCTTGTGATTGGCGCGGGCTTTGCGGCGGGCGGTACGATCGTGCCGCTGGTGGCCCTGGGGTGCGTGGCCTGCGTGGCGGGCCTCGCGGGCGTGTGGACGGGCCTGCGCAAGCCCAAGTCGTTCTGCTCGGGCGGCAAGAGGAGCTCGACGAGCGGCTGGACCTGGGGCGCTTCCGGCGGCGGCTCGAGCAGCGGCGGCGGGTTCTCCTCCGGCGGCGGCGGAGGCTTCGGCGGCGGCAGTTCCGGCGGCGGCGGCGCCAGCGGCAGTTGGTAGCGAAAGGACCGTGCGATGACTCCCGATGAATTGACCCAGCGGCTCCGCCAGGCGATGCCCTCCGGCCTGCGCGCCGTCGTCCTGTACGGTTCGGCGGCCGCCGGCGACCACCTGCCCGGCAAGTCCGATTACAACGTCCTGGTGGTGGCCGACCGGCTGGGTCCGGCCGAGTTGACCGCCCTGGCCGCCCCGTCGCGGGCATGGGCCAAGGCGGGCTATCGTCCGCCGCTGCTCTTCACGCCCGGGGAGCTGGCCGGCTCCGCCGACTCGTTCCCCATCGAACTGATGGACATTAAGCAATCTCATCGGATCCTCTTCGGCGAGGACCCGCTGGCCGGCGTCGCGGTCAGCCTGGACTGCCTGCGCGTGGCCCTGGAGCGCGAGCTCAAGGCCAAGCTGCTGCTCGTGCGAGAGCAGTTCCTGCTGACCGGCGGCAAGCCGCGGCAGGTGGTGGACGTGATGACGGCGTCGCTCTCCGGGCTGCTCGTGCTTTTCCGTGCGGTCCTGCGGCTGTACCAGGACGACGTGCCGGTGCAGAAGGTGGAGGCCCTCCGCGCCCTGGCGGGCCGCATGGGCTTCGACCCGCAGGTGTTCCTGACGGTCCAGGCGCTCAAGGAAGGGCGCACCAGGCCGCGGGAGGTTGCCGCCGACGCCTTGTTCGCCACATATCTGAAAACGGTTGAAGACATTGTGGCGGCGGTGGACCGTTACCTCCACCGGCCGTCCTGAGGAGCGTGCCATGTCGAAGGTGCTCATCGCCGCGTTGGTGGTCGTCGGGGCCCTCCTGCTTGTGGCGGCGGTGCTCGTCATCGCGTTCTACGCCATCAACAACCGGCTGGTGGCCCTCCAGGAGACCTGCAACTCCTCCTGGGCGCAGGTCGACACGGTCCTCCAGCGCCGCTACGACCTGATCCCGAACCTCGTCAACACGGTCAAGGGCTATGCCACGCACGAGAAGACGCTCCTGGAGGACGTCACGCGGCTGCGAAGCCAGTGGGCGGCGGCCAGGACCACGGAGGAGAGGGCGGCGGCTGCCACGCAAATGGAGGCTGGCCTGGGCCGGCTGATCCTGGTGGCCGAGCAGTACCCCGACCTGAAGGCCAGCGCCAACTTCCGCGACCTCCAGTACGAACTCGCGGGCAGCGAGAACCGTATTGCCGTCGAACGCCAACGCTACAATGATGCCGTGCGTGCCTACAACACGGCCGTGCGGCAGTTCCCGTCGAGTTGGGTGGCGGGCGTGATGGGGTTCAAGCCGAGCACCGCGTACTTCGAGGCCGCCACCCCAGCCCGCGAGGCGCCGAAGGTGCAGTTCTGACAACAGAAGGCTGCAGGCGGCGGCCCGCAGGAACGGCAAAGCATGACCGCTCCGCCGGCCTCCAGCCTGTAGCCTGCGGCCTTTTGTTTCTCAGGCACTCGCCCGTGCGGTCGGGCCTCGCTTTCCGGGATTTCGCGATCGCCCGGCTTTGCCTCTCAGGCGGCGCTTGTCCGCCTGCTCCACCTTGGCGGCGCTGTGGGCGCGGCCGCGATCCACCGCAGGAGCTCCGGGCGTCTACGGCCTTTTGGCTTGCACGCGTCGAGCATTGACAGGATGATTCGAAAACCGAAACCGCATCCTGTGGACACCTTAAGGAATATTGCCATGAAGAGCAATATAGACGATATCGCGCGGGGCTTCTTCGGGCTTTCGGACCCGACGCGGCTGGCCATTCTCCGGTTACTGGGACAGCGACCTCTGAGCACTGTGCATCCCGAAAACTCCGTCCGGGGTCTGCAGGGTGAGTGACGGGTGTCGGCGGCTGTGATCTCCGGCAACCGGCCGACGGATTCGGAAGCCAAGGCCACGCGCAGCGAGGTGAGGAGAGCGTCGACGCTTGGCCTTTATCTCTTTTGCGGCCGATGCGCGCAGCCTCCTCAGGGAAGCGGCAACACGCGGACCTCGATCGCCTTCTCGCCGGCCAGGAGTTTCTTGACCTCGGCCGGGTCGGACTTGCCTTGGTGGTAGGGATAGAGGACCTTCGGCTTGAAGGCCCGTGCCGCGTCGGCGGCCCCCTGGGGCGGCATAGTGTAAGGCAGGTTGATCGGCAGGAATGCGATGGCGATGTCCTTGAGCGCCCTCATCTCGGGCGTGCCCTCGGTGTCTCCGGCCACGTATACGCGCTTGTCGCCGAAGGTCAGCACGTAGCCGTTGTCTTTCCGATCCTTGGGGTGAAACTTGAGCCGCTCGGCGCTCGTGTTGTAGGCCGCGACGGCCTCCACGGTGATGTCCAGGATGGCCTGGCGCTCGCCGACCCCAATCGCCTGCCCGAATCCCGCTTTCTTGACCGACGAGGCGTTGGCGTACACCAGCGTCCCCTCTTTCCTGATTTGGTCGATCACCCTGGGATTCAGGTGGTCCCCGTGCTCGTGGGTGAGGAGGATGGCGTCGGCCTTGGGCATCTTGTCCCAGTCCGCCTCACCGGCCGGGTCCAGGTAGTACTGTTTGCCCTTGAATGCAAACCGAATCGCCGAATGGTTGATCGGCTGAACGGTCAGGTCTCCCTGCGATGTCTTCTCAACGGCGACGTTCTTGTCGGAAGGCGACGATTCCGCCGCCCAAACCGCCTGAGAGGCCAGTCCCAAGGCCACCGCCGCCACCAGGCCCAACACGCAGGCGTTCATCTGAAATCTCCTGAATGTCCATGTCCCTTGCGGCTGAACGGGCGTCACGGTCAGTTCCACTGGTGGACCCACCCTCGCGCTTCCACGGTGAGCCGCTTGCCGTTCAACTCCACCTTCGCGGGGTCATCATTGAAGTTCTCGATCACCCAACTTCCGTCGCGGAAGAGGTAGAGCGCGACCTGGTTGGGCGCGAGCAGCGACGCCTTGAGCGCCCCGAGCAGCGGCGCCCGTAGCGAGTTCAGGTCATTCTCGGACAGTTGCAGCAGCGACTTGGGCTGGCCCTTCACCGAGAGCACCTGCACGTTGGGTTTCGCCAGGTCCACTTTGCCTGCCAGCCCCTTCGCGAGCCCATCGGTGATCAACACGGGCTTGCCTGCGGCAATGAACGCCGACAACTTCGCGGCCAGGTTGGCGTCTTTGAGGGCGTGGACGGAGAAGAACGCCGCCGGCGCATCAGCCGGAAACTCGTGGCAAGGCGCAAGCGGCAGCCCCAGCATCCCCACGAAGTCAAAGACGCGAGCCTCGCCCTCTGGGTGGCTGTTGGGGGGCTTGTAGGCGGCGATCCCGATGATGGGGCGGCGTTGCACCTCTTGGGCGACGGCCAGCAGTTCGGGTAGGTTCGACCGCAGCGCCTCGATGTCTTTCGGCCCCGTGTCGCGCTGGAGGCCTCCGTAGCAGAACAGCATGGATTCGCGTGCCCCGCCCAGGACGGTCTGCCGGGCTTGCTCAACGTAGGTGCGTTCGGTGGTGCCGAGCCAGTCGAACCATCCGCCGCCGCACTTCGCCCCCCCGATGCCGCCGAGCCAGCGCATGATGAAATACGCCTCGTACTGGACGGTGCCGCCCCACCGCTTGTCCTGGTAGTCGCGGGTTTCGGTGCCGACCCATATGAGGTCGAAGTCGGCCGTCTCCCGCACCACCTCGTAGCCGCGCTCATGGAAGTTGTCATACCACTGCGGGTACTTGATGATCAGCCGCGCCTTGGGGTTCACACGCTTGGCGGCGCCGAGCACCCGATCGCGCGACACGCGGACCATGAGTTCCGAGCGGTAGTCCTCCCGCGTGTCGCCCGCCACGGGGTACGTGCGCTGGGCGACGGTGACGGTCTTGGCACGTCGCGCGGCTTCACATTCGGGGCAGGCGCAGTCGGTGAACCAGAAGTCGTCGATCATGATCTCGTCGAAGATACTGGCGGCAAACTCGAAGATGCGCTGAAGCCTCTCCTGCGCCTCCTGGTCGGTGTAGCACGAGATCAGGCCCCCCCAACCCGTTGAGGACTTGCCCACCTTGGTCGTCGTCACGCACCCGGACACCGCGAGGCCCGCCGCGGCGAGACGTTCCTTGGCATGCTGGAGCGCGGGGCGCTCGGCCTGGTAGCCGTCGCGGAACGTCTCGACGTACACCTTCGTCACGGCGGTCCTCTTGCACCAGTCGATTGCGGAATCGATGCCCTCATCCGTGTTCAGGCGGCTGCGCACGTCCTGGGCGGTAAACAGCGTCGAGAACCGGTGCGTCTGCTGCTTGCTCCTGGCCAGGTTCCAGAGGTCAGTCGGCCCGCCGCTGCCGCCTGCGCCCCGCGCCGGCGTCGGCGCAGCGCCATGCAGGCAGAACAGCGCAATCGCGAGCATCCCAAGGCAAGACCAGGCTGTCGAGTTCGTTTCCATGGCCGTTTCGCTGGACGCGCCCAGCGCCTCCTTTCCTGCATGCGGAGTATAGGCGCCGGGCGGCGGCCTTGCACGCCGAAATCCGGCGGCTCATGACACAGGCTCAACACCTGTCTGACCCATCTTCGACAGTGCCTTTTCGTAACTCTTGGCAAATCAAGTAGTTGAAGATTCGGCGGCACGCCGTGGCACTACATCCCTGATCCGGCCATGTCGGCCCGCCGCCATCACTCCTCCAAGAACCTTACCGATGGACCCAACGCCACGCCGACCGCCTGGAGCACCTGG
>JAPLML010000451.1 GCA_026387055.1 Planctomycetota bacterium
GTCTTGAAGGGGCGCACGCCTCCCCCCGACACGAGCCTTTGTCGCCGTACCGGAGAAGGCTAATCGTCCGCCGCCGTCGACTTAGAGTTCTCCAGCACCTCGACGGCGGTCACCTCGCGGCCGAGGCGGTTCGACAGGTAAATCCCCTCGCTGACGAGCATCGTATCCAGCGCGACCTCCGCGCACGGCCACAGGGGCACGCGGCCCTGGAGGGCGGCGATCCAGTGGGCTTGCGGCGAGTCGTAAGCATCCTCGGTCTCGACGAGCTGATGCCACCGCCAGTCGGCCTGGACGAGGTCGAACGTGGCGTCGCCTTCCATGTCGTCGAGGGTTGTGTGGTAGCTGAACGGCTCCAGGCGGACGCCGCCGGCCGAGCCGACGATCGCGCTGCCCTCGAAGCGGTTCAGGTGGATCGCCCAGGACTCGATGATGTCGATCGTCAGGCCCTCGGCGCACTTCACGAATCCCAGGCCGAGTTCCTCGACGTTGTAGCCGCTGATCTCGCGGCGCCGGGCGTCCATGCCGGTCTCCTGGTACACTTTGCCGCTGATCCGCTCGACCTTCGGCCGCCCCAGGAGGAAGAGGATCTGGGCGATGTGGTAGACGCCCATGTCGTAGAGCGCCCCACCCGCCGCAATCGACTTCTGAACGAAGAAAGACGTGGCGTAGCCGTCGACGTACGGCCGCCCGCGCCGCCGGTAACCCGACGAGCGGGCGTGGTAGATGTGCCCCAGGCGTCCGGCCTCGATGAGCCGCCGCGCGGCCTTCGTTTCCTTCGAGAAGAGCGTCGCGAGCTGGATGTTGAGCTTGCGGCCGCACGCCTTCGCCGCCTCGTACATCGCCTTGGCGTCAAAGTACGTCCCCGCCATAGGCTTCTCGCAGTAGACGTGCTTGCCGGCCTTCAGGGCGGCGATGGCAACGGGGGCGTGGAGGTTGTTGTGCAGGCAGACGTCGACCGCCTGGATGTCGTCGCGGGCGAGAAGCTTGCGGAACTCGGTGTAGACGTTGGGGATCTTGTGCTCCCCCGCCACCCGGAGGAGTTCCGGCTCGTCGATGTCACACGCGGCCACGATCTCGGCGCCGCTCAGCTTGGCGTACGTGTTGACGTGATGCTTTCCGATCTGCCCGACCCCGATGACGCCGAGACGGATCTTCTCCATCCTGGATTCCTTTACGTGCGACTGGATGCGCCGCCTAAAGTGGCGGGCACGCGAAGGTTTGTCAAGGTGAAAACCGCAAAGGAAGGCTCACGCAAAGGCGCAGAGAAAGAAGAGTTCCTCCTTCCGGGGGAAGAAGGGGCTTTTCCCTGCGTCTTTGCGTCCTTGCGTGAGCCGACGTTGCCGTTGGCTTGCCGGACGCGCGCAGCGAAAAAAAGAGGCCCCCGGCTTTTTCGGAGCCGGGGGCTGGGTTGGCTTGCGACTTACGCCTGCGTGCGTTTGACGTTTTCCGCCTTGGGACCTTTCGGACCTTTGGTCACGTCGAACTCCACCTCTTCGCCCTCGGCCAGGGTCTTGAAACCCTCGCCCTGGATGGCGGTGTGGTGGACGAACACATCCGTGCCATTGTCCTGTTCAATGAAGCCGTAACCCTTCTGATCATTGAACCACTTCACTTTTCCTCGAGCCACAGAACAACTCCTTGCGGTCTTCCCGGTACTGGTTACCAAGGTCCCTCGCCGGGAAGCCCCAACATAACCCTTGGTTTGGCCGCCGCTCGGTGGCCTTCCG
>JAPLML010000665.1 GCA_026387055.1 Planctomycetota bacterium
TCAGGAGACCCACCGCGCAACGTTTTCGGGGCGCGAGTTTCACTTCATCGCCAGCGCCCCCGTCGGGCATGCCGCCACGCAGGCGGCGCCCGCCTGGGCGAGCCCTGCCGCCAGCGTTTCGTGGAAGGGAACGCCCACGCGGACGCTGAAGCCGCGCCCCAGGAAGGTCATGCCGAGCCGCTCGTGCTCCCGCGCCGCCACCTGGATGCACAGGCCGCAGGCGATGCACTTGCCCGGCTCGTAGACGATCTCGGGATGATCGAGGAGTAGTTCCACCGGCCGCCGCGTGCCGCGGTGGCGATGCGGGTTGGCGCCGCAGGCCGCCGCCCAGTGCCTGAGCTTGCACGTCTCGGCCTTCCGGCAATCGCAGTGGAGGCACCGCGCCGCCTCGCGCTGCGCCTCGTCGGCCGCCAGGCCGCCCTCTTCGCCGCCCGCCGGAGCCAGGCGCCCTTCGGCGCTGGCGCCGGCGACCAGGGCGGCCATCTCCTCCTTGGCGAGGTGGCCCATCCGCGTGGTGAACGTCTTCGCCGGGGCGGCGGGAGGTCGGCCCGCGAGGTACTGGCCGATGCACTCCGCCGCCTCTTGGCCGTCGCCCACGGCACGGACCGTCATGCGGCGCGCGTGGACCGCGTCGCCCGCCGCAAACACGCCGGCGCTTGGCGTCTGGAACGTGTGCGGGTCGACCTGGATGCCGTGGGTGGAAGGTGCGAGGCCGAGCTCCGCGGCGTGGCCGGCCTTGAGTTCTCCGCACGCCACCAGCACGGCGTCGAAATCGCGCGAGAGGTCACGAAGGGCCACGCCGTTGCCGACCCGCACGCCCAGTCGGAACTCGGCGCCGAGCTCGTGGACGAGGGCGATCTCGGCGTCGAGGACCCGGCGCGGCAGGCGCTCTTCCGGCATGGCGTACTGGAGGGCGCCGCCGGGCTTCTCGTGCTCATCGAAGATCGCGACGCCGTGCCCGTCCTGAAGCAGCCGCCACGCCGCCGCCAGGCCGGCCGGACCCGCGCCGACGATTGCGACGTGTTTGCCCGTGACGGGCCGGCGCGCGGGCAGTTTCCGCCGGGCGGCCGCCAAGTCGATATCGGCGGCGCGGCGGTGCAGGAGGCGAATCGACAAGGCCCCGTCGTGGGCGGCCCGCCGGCACCCCTTCTCGCACGGGGCGGGGCAGATGCGGCCGAGCGTCGCGGGCAGGACCAGCCGGTCGCGGGCCGTGGCGATTGCCCCGGCCAGGTCGCCCGCCGCGGTCGAGCGGATCATCCGCGGGATGTCCATGTGGGCTGGGCAGACGCTCCGACAGGGCGCGATGCAGTCGCCCGGATGGTCGCTCAGGAGCAGCTCGAGCGCCGTCACCCGCGCCTCGCGCACCTCGGCGGTCTCGCTCTCGACCACCATCCCCTCTTCCGCCCGCGCCGCACACGAGGGCACCAGCCGGCCGGGACTCTTGAGCTTCACGACGCAGACCATGCACGACGTGGCGGGGGCGCAGCCGGGGAGGAAGCACAGCGTGGGGATCTCGATGCCGAGCGCGCGCGCGGCCTCCAGGATCGTGGTCCCGGGGGCCACGTCGACTTCTCTGTTGTCTATCAGCAGTCTTGGCATCAGGCCGGAATCCTTGCCGCCCTGCGCGCTTCAAGTGCCACAGTGACAAAGTGACGTAGTGACGGAGTGCGAGAGCGGCGCTCCGCCAAGCCAGCAATGTCAGCCCCGCTCTTCGTCACTTTGTCACTCCGTCACTTCGTCACTGACTCATCCCGCGTTCTCTAGGGCCTCTCAGGTAAGAGGGATTTCGGGCTATGTCACAACAACCGCCTTCGATGGGCAGACCTGCTTGCACGTGCCGCAACGGACGCACTTGGCCGGGTCGATGACGTGCTTCTCGTACGGCGTCATCGGGATGGCGTCCGAGGGGCAGTGCTGGGCGCAGATCGTGCACCCGATGCAGTCGTCGGTGATCGAATACGCGATGAGGGCCCTGCAGCGGCCGGCCGGGCACCGTTTCGCCAGGTGCGCCTCGTATTCCTCGCGGAAGTAGCGCAGCGTCGAGAGCACCGGGTTCGGGGCGGTCTTGCCGAGGCCACACAGGCTCGCCTTCTTGATGAAGAGGGCGAGCGACTCCAGCTCTTCCAGGTCGCCCTTCGCGCCCTGGCCGGCGGTCAGGCGATTGAGGATGTCGAGCATCCGCCGCGTGCCGATGCGGCAGGGCGTGCACCGCCCGCACGACTGGTCCTGCGTGAACTCCAGGAAGTACCGCGCGATGTCGACCATGCAGTCGTCTTCGTCGAGGACCACGAGGCCCCCCGACCCCATGATCGCCCCGACGCCGGTCAGCGCCTCGTAGTCGACGGGCGTATCGGCCAGCCGCTCCGGCACGCACCCGCCCGACGGCCCGCCCACCTGGACGGCCTTGAAGCGCCTCCCGCCGGCGATGCCGCCGCCGATCTCCTCGACGATCTG
>JAPLML010000291.1 GCA_026387055.1 Planctomycetota bacterium
GTAGACGCCCAGGGTCTCGTGATCCAGGGCCCCGGCCACCGTGATCTCGCCCGTCCCTGAGTCGATGGCGAACGCCCCGCCCGTGTTCCCCGCCGTGATCGCGTACGAGAGGACCGCCCCGTCATCCACGTCCGTCGCCACGACCGTCCCGACCGCTGTCGTCAATGCCGCATTCTCGTCCACGTCGAACGACTGGTCCGCCACCACCGGCGCCTCATTCACGTCCGTGACGTTCACCGTCACCGTCGCCGTGTCCGAGAGGCCCGGCGTGCCGTCGTCCGTCACCTCGACCGTCAGGCTGTAGACGCCCAGGGTCTCGTGATCCAGGGCCCCGGCTACCGTGATCTCGCCCGTCGCCGAGTCGATGGCGAACGCCCCGCCCGTGTTCCCCGCCGTGATGGCGTACGAGAGCACTTCGCCCGCGTCCGGGTCCGTCGCCACGACCGTCCCGACGGCCGTCGTCAACGCCGCATTCTCGTCCACGTCGAACGACTGGTCCGCCACCACCGGGGGATCGTTCACGGCAGCCACGGTAATGTTCCGCGTCGCAGGGGCGCTAGGGGCGGTGCCATCATTGACGACGAAGGAGACGGTCCGCGTTGCCGTAGTCGGGGACTCGCTCGTATTTGTGTAGGTGACCGACTGCAACGCCGTCTGGTAGTTGGCAACGGACACCGTCCCGGTGAGGCTTAGCACCCCGGTTACCGCGCTCCAAATGCCGGTGATGCCCAGTTGATCGGTGAAACTCAGGACGTCCTGGCCGGTAGTGTAGCTCACGGAGATGGTGATGGTCGCCGAGACCAGATCCGTACTGTCCGCGTCGGTGACGGTGAGTCCGCCGTCGACAACGACTGCGCCGTCGTTCTCCGTGTAGGCCAAGTCGGCGACCGTTGTCGTGACAACCGGGGCGGCGAGAAGCAGGCGCGCCTCAAGCCACTCCAGGCCCACCCCGCTGTTGTCCCCGTTTGACCTGCCAATCCACCGCATTCCGACCGAAGGGTTGAGGTGGTTCACGATCACCTCCTAGACTGAACGGTCTCATGGTGGCCATCGAGACTTCCGGCAATGCTGCGGGTGGAAATACCGCCTGTAGAGGTGACCGCCCTGCTCGTCGCTACAGCTAGTACAGAACCATCTGACGTAGGGGTGTGTCGCTGGAGCCATTCGGCGAAGAGAACGCCTCACGGCCGACGATACAGGAGTTTATCGGCAATGCATCCGCGGATGCTTAGATGTTTTCCATAGTGTCGACGGCAACCCAGCTCGCCTGGCGTCCGGACCGTGCCGGATGTGTAGCACCCTCGGCACCCGAGGCATCAGAGGCGGCCCTCTCGCCCGCCTCCTGTGACCCGTTGCAGTTGAGATCGTGGTACCCCTGCTGAAGAACGCGGTTCCGTACCGCGAACTCGGCCCCGACCACTTCGGCCACCTGTAGCCGGAACGCCTCAAGCGGTCCCTGGTGCATCGGCTCAACGCCCTCGGCTACGCGGTCAAACTCGAACCCTCCACCCACGCCCCGTGAAGGGATTCTCGGAGCGGGAAACAGGCTTGTCAGAGCCTGGAGATGCGGTACACTCACCAGGAATGGCCTACGGTGATCGCAGGCCGAAGGTCAAGCGGGAGATCCCGGATGATCGTTGTGGGTCGAAGGACAGATGGGGAATCCCGGATGATACCGGCGGGAGCCCGGTGCAGGCGAAGCCGATCACGCTGGCGGTGCGCCGGGCGGCCGGCGGGCAAGGAGCAGCGTCCATGAAACACGGGCTTCACGCGAGGCTGCTGCTGGCGCTGGCCATCCTGGCCGCGATGCCCCTCACGCGCCCGGCGCCGGCCGAGGAAGCGGCCGCCAAGGCGGCGGGCGAAGCGGCAACCAAGCTGGCGGCCGACCCGGCAACGAAGTGGGAATCGGAGGTCCGGGCGTACGAGAAGAAGGACAAGGAGTCGCCGCCCCCCGCGGGGGCGACCCTCTTCGTCGGCAGTTCGACTATCCGGATGTGGAAGACGCTGGAGAAGGACTTCGCGCCCCTGAAGGTGATCGGCCGCGGCATCGGCGGGTGCACGGTCCCGGACTTCGTCTACTACGCCGACCGCGTCGTCATTCCGTACAAGCCGCAGACGATCGTCTTCTACGCGGGCGACAACGACGTGGCGAACAAGACGCCGGCGGAGCAGGTCGGGCGGGACTTCAAGACGTTCGTCGAGAAGGTCCGGAAGGCCCTGCCGGCAGCGCGGATTCTGTTCATCTCGATCAAGCCGAGTCCGTCGCGGGCCAGGTTCTGGGACGAGGCGAGGAAGGCCAACCAGCTCGTCCGCGAGTTTCTCGAGAAGACGCCGAACGCCGGCTACGTCGACACCGCAGAGGTCATGATGGACGCCCAGGGAAAGCCCCGGCCGGAGCTTTTCCTTGACGACATGCTGCACTTAAACCCCAAGGGCTACGGGCTTTGGGTGCCGATGCTCAAGGCCGCGCTCGAGCGGGCGCCGGCGCCCCTGGCGCCGAAAGAGTCGCCCGCGCTGGCCCCGCAGCGGGTGACCATCGGCAGCGGCTCCGGGTACCTGCGGTACCCCACGGCGCAGGAAACGCTCGGGCTGCATCCCGGCGACACGCTCTATATCGCCGCCGGCACGTACAGCGGCCTATCACTCGGCAACCTTTCCGGGTCAGCGGCGGCCCCCATCACGGTGAAGTGCGACCCCGCGACCGTCTTCACCACCCGGGACCCCCAGCCCAACGAGTTCCCGAACATCGCGTTCGTGCGCTTCGAGGGGTTCCGGTTCGAGAAGTACAACAGCACGTGCATGCGCATCAGCGGCAACAGCCACGACCTGCTTTTCAAGGACTTCCACATCACCGAGGCCTCGGGCTACAGCTTCCACATCTACGACCGGACGAAGGTCTTCAACGGAACGAAAGAGAGCACGTTCTACAACTTCAAGTGGGAGGGCGTGGTGGTCGACGGCAAGACCAACGGGGCCGCGATTTCGAGCTCGGACTACGCCTCGGTGTCGAACCTGGTGTCGGTGCTGCTGGATTTCGAGATCTACCGGTGCACCTTCAAGAACTTCGACAACAGCGCCAGCGCCTTCCCGGTCATCGGGCTGGACAAGTGCTTCAACCTCGAGGTGCACGAATGCACCTTCAGCGATATCGGCATAGCGAAGTCCCCGATCGGGCACAACGTCTGCATCGGCGGCGCGGGCTACTTCAAGGTGCACGACAACAAGTTCACCCGGCAATGGGCCGACGACGTGCGCGTGTGGCCGATGAAGCTCAACGCGCTGGGCTATGGCGGCAAGGACGCCGTGAACCGCTTCTACAACAACATCAGTTGGGAGAAGCGGAAGTACGCGATGTACGAGCACAACGCCGTGCCCCAGGCCGACCTCGACAAGTCGTCGGGCGTCCTCTCCCGGACCTCGTCGCAGGTCTGCTTCAACACGCTGTACCGGTCGAGGACCGCCGCCGACAGCAAGGACCCGTACTGCGCCCCCCTGGTGGATGCGTACGGATCGGATATCCTGATCAAGCACAACCTCATCATCGAGCCGGAGGCGGACGTGCCGTTCGACCCCGCCAGGAACTACGTGTACCACGTCGGGACGGGGTCGCTGACCGGCATCGTGGCGGAGAACAACCTCGTGCTGAAGTCCCTGGACCTGGCGAGCCTCGTCGACGCCGTGCGCTTTGTGCCCTCCAGCACGAGTCCCGCGAAAGACGCGGCCACCGGGCGCGTCGATTACATCACCAAGGACCACTACGGCAACAACCGCTACGTAGGCGCCGCGGCAGACGTGGGGGCGGTGGAGAGGCAGGAGGGTGACAAGTGAAGCGGCCCCTGACTGGGGCAAGCAGCGGAGGCTGTGGCGAGCCTGGCCGCTACGAGGCGTGACAACTCCTGATGATGAAGCCGCCCGACTTCTCGTCATGTTCCAGTTCCAGGACGCCGTGTGCTCCTGCCTCCTCCAGCAGTTGGCGGAAAGACCGGAAGCCGTAGTAGGATTCGTTGAAGCCGGGTTTACGGCGCTTCAGGGTCTGCTTGATCATGGAACCCCAGATCTTTTCGCCCTCTCCGCGTTCCTCCACCAACGCCTCGTAGGTCTTGACAATCAGGTCCCAGGCCTCCTGCTTCTTGTCGCCGGCAGGCGGGGCGGCCTTGGCGACCCGGCCCGGCGTAGGCTTGCTGCCGACTTCTCCTCCGCGAGCCTTTCCGCGGGGCGGCTGCGCGCGCACGAGGTCGTCGTAGTAAATGAACTCATCGCAGTTGGCGATCAACAGGTCCGACGTCGACTTCTTGACGCCCACCCCGATGACCATCTTGTTGTTCTCCCGAAGCTTGCTGACGAGCGGGGAGAAATCGGAGTCGCCGCTGATGATGACGAAGGTATCCACGTGTCCCTTCGTGTAACAAAGATCAAGAGCGTCTACAACCATGCGAATATCGGCGGAGTTCTTGCCCGACTGGCGGACGTGCGGGATCTCGATCAGCTCAAAGGACGCTTCGTGCATCGCGGCCCTGAACTCTTTGTAACGGCCCCAGTCGCAGTAGGCCTTCTTGACCACGATGCTTCCTTTCAAGAGCAGCCGCTCCATCACCTTGTTGATGTCGAACTGGGCGTTGTTGGCGTCGCGGACGCCCAGAGCGATGTTCTCAAAGTCGCAGAAGAGCGCCATGTTATTCGTCTCGGCCGCATGTGTCATGGGTACAGTACCTCCAGTAGATCGTTCGTGCACTCGCACTTCCTGCCACTCCTGCTACTGCCGCCAGCCGCTCCTGAGCACTCCTTCCACGTTGATTCTACAGCGTTGCGCCTCTTGCCACAAGACCCAGCCGACCGTAGGATCTCTGCGTCAAGTGCTGAAGACCGTTGGCCTTGGGCCTTCCGCGAGCCGATCTGCCAGGTCAGTTGAGCCCAGGGACGCCTGTCATGCCCACAAGTCGGTCCGAGCCACCGCGTCTTGGGCCGGGTGGGGTTTCCGGTAGCGACACCATCAGAAACTGTCATACCCGCCGGCCCGCCCGCGCGTTGCAGCGGCAGCGTTGCAGGCAATACTTGCTTTGCCGGAAGGGAATCAAGTATGCTGATCCCGCAGGGCGAGGAAAGGACCACTCCATGCGAGCCATCCGAATCGTCGTGGCGGCGTTGCCTGCGTTGGCATTGGCACTGGCGGGCGGTTGTGGCCAGCCGGCGGCAGTCCGGCCAGCCGCGGCGCCGCAGGCGAAAGAGGAAGCGGGCATGGCCGGCGCTCTGGACGTGGCCGTCATGCGCTCCGGCCGCCCGTCGGCCGCCGTCAGCGCATTCTGGAACGTCGACCGCCAGTACCGCGACGCCCCCACGCTGACGCCGCACTCGCGGGTCGTGATCGCCGACCTCAAAGGTCCGGGCGTGATCACGCTGCTTCGGATCTCGCACATTCCGCAGATCGCGCAGGCCAACCTCCAGCGGGGCATCGTCTTGGAGGTATCCTTCGACGGTGCCGAAGAGCCGGCCGTGCTCTGCCCGATGCCGGACTTCTTCGGCGACGGCTGCAACGGCCGGGCCGTCGAATTCGCCAGCCGGTTCGTGGAGAAGGTGCCCGTGGCGTGGAACGCCTACTTCCCCATGCCCTTCAAGACCTCGGCCAGGGTGGTCTTCCGCAACGACACCGACGTCAACGCCACGGCATACGCCTACCTGGAATGGGAGCGGCTGCCGCGATGGGACGCTGCGTTCGGCTACTTCCACGCCACGTACCGGCGCAAGGGTTTCATGCTGACCAACGAAACGCGCGAGGAGTTCTTTCGCGTCAACGGCCGCGGGCAGTTGCTCGGCCGGCAGTTCAGCATCGCCAGCAATGAGCCGAGGTTCGGGGGCTTCAATTTCATCATGGAGGGGAACAACGAGGTGGACGTAGACGGACGCCGCCGCGCCTTCGACTACCTCGGCAGCGAGGACTCGTTCACGTTCAGTTGGGGGTTCGGGAAGGCCTGGACGGGCCCGCACGCCGGCATGACGCACGTGGCCGGCGGCCCGCCCGCGCGCCTGTCGATCTACCGGTTTCATGACCATATGCCTATACGTTTCGAGAACGAGCTTGTGTGGACCATCGACTGGCGAAGCGAGGACGCGGCCTTCGGCAGGCAGAAAGGCTGGGTCGATTATGCCACGGTCTTCTACTGGTACCAGGACGCCCCCGGCGGCTACCGGCACGAGGCGCTCCCGCCCGTCGCCGAGCGCTGCGCGGACATCCTGCCGGCCCCGGAGAAAACGCCCGACCTTCGCGCCGCGCTCGACAAATTGCCGCTGGATCCGCAACTCGAGAACACCTTCTCGGCGGCCGAGGACCTGAAACGGGTGGCCATCCTCCAAACCTATCCGAAGACCCACCCGTTCTGGATCGACCAGCCGGAGCCGCGCGGCGGCCACCCCGGCCAACCCAACCCCGGGAAGCGCGGCATTTTGGCGGTCCACGCCGAAGAGGCCGACGCGCCCGCCTTCATTCTCCGCAAGGCGACGCTGCCGCAGGGCAAGCCCATGCTGCGCGTCGTGGTCTCCGGCGACCCCTACGAGGGGCCGGGCAAAAGCGATTTTCTGCTTCGGGCGGGCGTGGTGGCCGACGGCAAAATCCACTGGTTCAACGAGGAGGTGATTGACGCCGGCCTGCCGCCGGCCCCGGCAAACTGGCGAACGCTCCAGTATCCGCTGGAGGCGCACGCCGGGAAGACCGTCGGGCTGGTCGTCAAGGTCTCCTACGGCGGGCCGAAGGGCGTCTTCAATGAAGAGGCGTTCTTCGACGAAATCAGCGTCGTCAATCCATAGGGGCAAGGGAGGGGGCGCCAGGTGCATCGTGGTATTGACATAGGCACCACCAAGACCGCGCCGGTCGTCGTCGACCGCGAGCGGCGCCTCCGGGCCGACGGGGCGCTCGACGCGCCGGCGGCGGGCGACCTGCTGGCTGCGTCTCGCCGTGCCCTCGCCGCCCGCGCCGGCGACATGAACCAGCATGCGGAGACCTTCCCCATGTGCTCCACCCGAGCACGGCTTGTTGGCAGGTCAGATAATGGTTGCAGAGCTGCTTGACAGCGACGCCCTCTGCCGATAAGGTAGGTGAGTGTGGTTCGCGGCCCGCGTGCAGGTCTCGGGCCGCACGAAGGTATGTCTCAAGAGCGGCATCAGGGTCTTCTTGGACGCCGAAGAAGCACAGCTTGCCGCGGATCTTCTTGCACTATTTGCCGTTGTTGGGCGGGGTCAAGGGAAACGAAGGGTTAGGCTTGGCAGGCTTCTGTCTGCGCCTGCGTGCCGATTGGCGGACGAACATGACGACGCTCCTTATGACGACCGGAATTGGCGACTCGTGCAACAGTGGTGTAAGAAGTCGTCCGGTTGTCGTCAAGGTTGTCGTCCATGGATTCCGCGCCTGTGACGATCTCGCGATGGAAGTTGTAAGTGGCCTGTTTACGGCAGGTTAGGCCGAAAGCGGAGAGGTGGCTGAGCGGCCGAAAGCGACGGTTTGCTAAACCGTTAACGGGGCTTAAACCCTGTTCCCGGGTTCGAATCCCGGCCTCTCCGCCAGTCTTTTTGGGTCTTCCGCAAGTGCTTGTCGTTGCGCCTCTGCGCTTCCTTCTCGATTGTTGACTGGCCAAATGTCCTCAGAACGAAACTCCTCTGGGTCGCTTTCCGGGTCGTCCTCGTCAGGTTTGAACCGATCTTCGACAGTTAATGAAGGCGAAATGGCTCTGGCGCCAGCGAGAACGCGGTTTTGAGGGTGTTTTCTGAATTGTGTAGTGCCACAAAGTGATCCGCTGTGACGGATTCCTATTGATCTACCGGGACGCGGTGCGATGATCTGTCGTGGCTGATTTACACGGAGG
>JAPLML010000097.1 GCA_026387055.1 Planctomycetota bacterium
ATGGCGCCGACCTGGATTGGGGCGCTGCGCCGTGCCCGTATGCGGATGACGGCGCGCCTGCCACGTGGTCGGGCGGCTTCAGCCTGGTCATCCCGCGCGGCGCCCCGTGCGCCGAGGGCGGGTGGGCCTTCTCGCGGTTCATCCTGTCGGAGGAATCGCAGCGGTTCATGGCCACCTCGAGCAACAAGCTGCCCGCGCGGCGGTCGGCGGCCGACGACCCGTTCTTCCGCGAGAGTGCGTTCTGGCGCCTCGCCGTCGACCAGATGAAATACTCGCACTACCGCCCCGTCACGCCCGTCGGCCAGGCGATCGCCACCGAGATGGTCATGGCGGTGGACTGGGTGGTCCACGACAAGATGACGGCGGCCGAGGCGCTCGACGTGGCCACGCGCGAGTCGCAGAAGGAGCTCGACCGCTTCAGGGCCGAGGCGGCGGGCACGCCCGTGGACTGGCGCGTGATCGGCGGGGCGCTCGGCGGCGGGCTCGCCGTGCTGCTCGCGGCGCGAGGGTGGTGCTCCTGGCGGCGGGTCCGCGCGGCCAAGCTCCACCGCCGGCAAGCCATCGCGGGGTACCTCTTCGCGGGGCCGGCGATCCTGGGCCTGGCGCTCTTCATGGTCGGGCCGATCCTCGTGTCGTTCATCTACAGCTTCACGCGCTACGAGATCCTGACCCCGGCGACATGGCGCGGCCTGGAGAACTACGAGCGGCTGTTCACCACGGACCGGTTCTTCCTGACCGCCCTCTGGAACACGTTCTACTTCGCGGCCGTGTCGGTGCCGGTGAACATCGCGATGGCGCTGGGCCTGGCGATGCTCTTGAACCGCGAGATCGGCGGCCGCTCGTTCTACCGGACGTTCTTCTACCTGCCCAGTGTCGTCCCGGTCGTGGCGGGGAGCCTGCTGTGGGCGTGGCTCTTCAACGGCGAGTATGGCCTCGTGAACGTGGTCCTCGGGTACCTCGGCCTGCCGAACGTGCCGTGGCTGACGAGCGAGTACTGGTCGAAGCCGGCCCTGATTATCATGGGCCTCTGGCAGGTGGGCGGGGGGATGATCATCTTCCTGGCGGCCCTCCAGGGCGTCCCGCGGACGCTGTACGAGGCCGCCGAAATCGACGGCGCCGGGGCCTGGACCACGTTCTGGCGGATCACGCTGCCGATGATCTCGCCCGCCCTGTTTTTCATGGTCGTGATGGGCGTCATCGGGTCGCTCCAGGTTTTTACGCAGGCGTACCTGATCACGTCGGGCGGGCCTGTCAATTCGACGCTTTTCTATGTGTTGTACCTCTTCCGCGAGGCGTTCGAGAACCTGCACATGGGCTACGCCTCGGCGATGGCCTGGGTGCTGTTCCTGTTCATCCTGCTCCTGACGGGCCTCCAGTTCGTCCTGGCGAAGCGCTGGGTCTATTATGAGGGAGGCCAGCGATGAGCTTCGGCCGCCGGACCCGGTGCCGCGCCACGAACGTGGCGGTCCACGTCATCCTCGCCGGCCTGCTGGTGGCGTTCCTCGGCCCGTTCTTCTGGCTCGTGGGGACGTCGCTCAAGACCAACCAGGCGATGTTCCGGATGCCGCCGCAGTGGATCCCCGATCCGGTCACCCTCGAGCATTACGTCGACGCGTTCGTGACGTTCCCGGCGCTGCGGTACACCGGCAACACGCTCGTCATCGTGGCGTTCTCGGCCGTCGGGACGCTGCTGAGCTGCTCGATGGCGGCCTACGCCTTCAGCCGGCTGCGCTGGCCCGACCGCGGCTTCCTCTTCGGCCTTTTGCTGTCCACGATGATGATCCCGGGGCAGGTGACGATGATCCCGGTGTTCGTCATGTTCAGCAAGCTGCACTGGGTCGATACGTTCCTGCCGCTGATCGTGCCGGCGTTCTTCGGGAACGCGTTCTTCATCTTCCTGCTGCGCCAGTTCTTCCTGACGATCCCCGAGGAGTTGCTCGAAGCGGCCCGCCTGGACGGGGCGGGCGAGTGGCGGGTCTTCTGGACCATCGTCATGCCGCTGTCGAAGCCGGCCCTGCTGACGGTGCTGATCTTCACGGTCCTGCGCGATTGGAACGATTTTATGGGCCCGCTGATCTACCTGACTAGCGAGGATCATCGCTCGCTGGCGCTGGGCTTGGCGCATCTGCGGGGCGTCCAGTCGACCGAGTGGGGCCTGCTGATGGCCGCGTCGCTCCTCATGGTCCTGCCGGCGCTCGCGCTGTTCTTCGTTGCCCAGCGGTTCTTCATCGAGGGCATCGCCCTGACGGGCACGAAGGCGTAAGCGCGGCGAAAGCACATTGTCGTGCGCGGCGGAGGCACATTGTCGTGCGCGGCGGGTCTCCCGACCCGCCGCGTGTGTGCATTCGCCGCGCGGACGTGGCGGCGGCTTGCCGCGCCGTGCGTTGTGCCGGCAGGCAAACGGACGGAGGGATAAGCC
>JAPLML010000325.1 GCA_026387055.1 Planctomycetota bacterium
CGATCCCGTTCCTTCCGGCTCATCCGCAGTTCCACTCCTTGTCCTCCCTCGGGGGCAGCCCCGAAAAGAGGACAATTCTACTTTGCGGAAACCGGACATTATCACTTTGCGGCGACACCGGTTGACAGGAGTATTGCTTCCTGGGAACTCCGGAAGTATTCTTTCCGCCGGAACATCCGCTGCCCCAGCGCGAGAGGAGGGCAAGAGATGGATACGCCGCACATCGATGTTCCGATGGACAGGATTCGGGAGTTCTGCCTCAAGTGGAAGGTCAAGGAGTTCTCGCTGTTCGGCTCGGTGCTGCGCGACGATTTCCGGCCCGACAGCGACGTCGACGTGTTGGTCCTCCTGGCCGACGACGCGCCCTGGGACCTCTTTGACTGGGTCGACATGATCGAGCACCTCAAGGCCATCTTCGGCCGCCAGGTGGACCTGGTGGAGAAGACCGCCATCACGAATCCCTTCCGCCGCCACCGCATTCTGCGGAATCGAAAGGTGATCTATGCGGCCTGAAGAACTTGCCACCGTCCATATCCCCGACCTGATCTCCCTGCTCGAACCGATCATCCCCCCGCTGCCGCCGGACCCCCCCGCCTGATGGAATTTCCCCCCGCCCCCGCCACCCCAGATCAGCCCGTCCAACCGCCAGTCAGGAGATACGTATCGTGATCCAGAACCAGTGTTGCGTCGCTCGTTCGAAGTGCGGCGGCCAGTCGCGTGCGGCATTGGCCGCAGCGCGGGTCCGGCGTGCGGACACCCCCAGATGCGGCTATCGATCCGTCCCGTGCTGGGCAGTCAAGGACCACAGACTTGTATATTGGGCAACGCCTGGTTCAGCTCTTTCAGGCCGGCGTCCGTGATCTGGGTGCCCCAGAGGTCCAGCGTGCGCAGGCCCTTAAGTTCCTTCAGGTCCTTCAGGCCAGCGTCCGTGATCTGGGTGCCGTCCAGGTGGAGCGACTCCAGGCCCTTGAGTTCCTTCAGTTCCTTCAGGCCGGCGTCCGTGATCTGGGTGTGGCCGAGGTCGAGGATCTGCAGGCCCTTCAGTTCCTTCAGTTCCTTCAGGCCTGCGTCCGTGATCTTGGTGCCGTAGAGGTCGAGCCATTGCAGGCCCTTAAGTTCTTTCAGTTCCTTCAGGCCAGCGTCCGTGATCTGGTGGGTCCCGAAGAGCCCGAGCTCCTGCAGGCCCTTGAGTTCCTTCAGTTCCTTGAGGCCGGCGTCCGTGATATGGGTGTCGGTGAGGTCGAGACGCTGCAGGCCCTTAAGCTCCTTCAGTTCCTTCAGGCCGGCGTCCGTGACTTGGGTGCGGCCGAGGTCGAGATCCTTCAGGTCCTTGAGTTCCTTCAGGTCCTTGAGGCCGGCGCCCGTGATCTGGGTCCCGCGGAGGCTGAGATCCTTCAGGGCCGTAAGCTCCTTCAGTTCCTTCAGGCCGGCGTCCGTGATCTCGGTGCCGAAGAGCAAGAGCCGCTGCAGGCCCTTAAGTTCCTTCAGTTCCTTCAGGCCGGTGCCCGTGACCTTGGTGCCGTAGAGCCCGAGCGACCACAGGTCCTTAAGTTCCTTCAGGTCCTTCAGGCCGGCGTCCGTGATCTGGGTGCCGTCGAGCCAGAGCGTCCGCAGGCCCTTGAGGTCCTTCAGTTCCTTCAAGCCGGCGTCCGTGATCTGGGTTCCTATGAGGTTGAGC
>JAPLML010000348.1 GCA_026387055.1 Planctomycetota bacterium
CGTTGGCCACGCCGCGGAGTTTCCGCTCGCGGACAAGCTCCTCGAGGTGCGGCTGGACGTCCTTCGGGGCCACGTCGCGGGCCGGGACCAGGCTCTCCCGCTGGAAGATCACGTACTGCCCGGCGACCGGAATGACCTCCGAGATGTCCCCGTCCTTCATCTGAAAGGCGACTTGCTCGATCTGGTCATTGCCCGAGTGCATGCGGATCGGCTGGATCAGCCCCTTGAGGCTCGCGCTGGTCGGATCGTCGGACCGCTCCTTGGCGAGATTGCCGAACTCGGCGGGGCGGGCGGCGACGTCGGCGCGGGTCCGCTGCGCCTTCTGCAGGTTGTTGCAGACGATGATCCGCCCTTTCACCGCCGGCCCGTAGACCGTCTCGTATTCCACTCGCACCTCTTCCGGCGTGATCGCCAGGCGCTCGCCGGCCAGCTTGCGCAGGGCCAACGTCGGCCAGATGATGTCGTTGGCGTATTGCCTCGCGTTGATCCCCCGCTCCTGCTTGAGCATCTTCAGCCATTGATCGACCGGGAGCTTGAACCGCTTGGCCATCCGCTCGATTTCGGCGTTGACATCCTCCTGGGCGACCGACACGTTCTGCCGCTGGCACTCCAGGATGATCAAGAACTTGTTGCAGACGCTTTCCAGGACCTGCTGGCCGTAGTGCCGCAGGCACTCGTTGGCGAGGTCCTCGCGGCTGATGGTCTCCCCGTTGACCAGGGCGGCCACCTTGGCTTGCGGGCCGGAGGCAGGCACGTCGGGCGCTCGGGCGACTGGGGCTTGCGGCCGCTGGGGTGCAGCCGTTGTCTCCTGGGCGTCCTGCGGCTCGGCACTGGCAGGGGCAGCTCCCCAGAAATAGCGGATCGTGATACACGCCGCCAACGTCACTAGAACGCCAATCACCACTGCAAACCGCCGTCTCCAGCGTGGAACGGCACGAGGCACATCCGTGTGAGTCATCGCGGTTCCTCCTAAACCGATCGGGTCAAGCAACTTGCGCGCCCAATGCCAGGCTGCGCAATCTTCGGGTGGGGTAATATAAGGACGAACCCGAAAGCGGGTCAAGAGCGAATGAAGAGAAAGGATGAGGGAGGAAAGATGAAGGATGAGGAGGAAATCTGGGAAAAATGGCGAGATTCACCCTCGTCCCCACGCTCTGCACCCTCGTTCCCACGCTCTGCGTGGGAATGCACGGCTCGCCGCTCTGCGGCGCGTCAACCCCGCGCTCAAGAAAGACAGCGGTCCGGCCGCAAGGACCGGACCGCTGTGTTTGGCAAAACCAGGCCCACTCCCGGTGGTCAGGAGCGGGGCACAATCATCCTCGTCCTTCCATCAGCCCCCGCATCCGACTGGGCCGCAGGCGGCCATCGGGGAGCATTGGGGCTTGCTGCACTTCACCCGGCTCGGCTTGCAGCACGGTTGGCAGCAAGTGGTCGGGCAGCGAGGCATCGGGCAGCAGACCTGCACCGGGACCTCTTTGCACACCACCCGCGGCACGCACCGCGTGACCGTGTAAGGAACCTGCTTGGCTACGCAGCAGGTGGTGTTGATCGTCTTCTCATAGCACACCGGCTTGCAGACGGT
>JAPLML010000541.1 GCA_026387055.1 Planctomycetota bacterium
GTGCCATTGTCCTGTTCAATGAAGCCGTAACCCTTCTGGTCATTGAACTACTTCACTTTTCCTCGTGCCACAGCAGCAACTCCTTACGGTCTTCCCGGTGCTGTTTTCCAAGGTCCCTCGCCGGGAAGCCCCAACAGAACCCTTGGTTTGGCCGCCGCTCGGCGGCCTTCCGCCCGAACAGGCCGACAAGGACCTACGCTCGGGCGGTCTCTGATATGGGATACTACGTATCCCCAGCAGCAGTGTCAACAGCAAATGCCGGAATATCGCAACCCTCAGGGACGAGGGGCCATGCGAATGGTGGCGCCGAATCGAGCGCCACATGGCCACGCCTGCCTGTCGGCAGGCAGGCAACGGCGCGTGGATGCCACCCGGCGTCTTGGCCGCGCGCTCCCCTACGCATCGCCGCTAAACGCCGTTGCCTTTGTTGTTTCCAAGCGGGTCATCGGCGTCGAAAGGGACCGCCGTGCCCAGGCCCAGCAGTGCCGCCAACCGGGCCGGGAAGTACTGGAAGACCAGCGTCCGCGTGCGCAGTGAGTCCGCCTCACGCAGAAGGCGGCTCAGCACCGCCGCCGTCAGCACAAAGGCGACCCACAGGTAAAACGTCAGCCGCAGGTCCACTGCGTAGCCGGCGTGCTCCAGCGTCGTGACCAGCCAGCCACCCACCAGGGGCATCGGGGCCGAGACCACGCTGATGAAGATGCTGTAGGCGGCAAACTGGACCGATCTGCCCTCCGGCCGCGAGACCTTGTACATCATCGTGGTGATTGCCACGTTCATGGCTGCCGCCCCGGCGCCGCAGAGGAAGTTCGTCCACGGCAGCAGCCAGTAGGCCATGGTCGCGGCCTTCGGCGGAATCGCCAGCCAGACCAGGCCGCACGGCGCCATCACCGAGAGGCCGAGCGTCAGGACCGGCCGGCAGCCGAACCGATCCACCAGCCGGCCCCACAGCGGCGACGTCAGGAGCATCGCGGCCACGAAGACCGAGTTCAGCAGGCCCAGGCCGAAGAAGCTGAGCCCCACGTCGCGCAGCAGGTACGCCGCGTTGAACGGCGCCGCCACGCTCCCCAGCGCCAGGACTGCGTGCACGATCGCCAGCGTCACCAGCGCCCGGTTGCCGAGCGTCTCCCGGAGGAGGCGCGCGAACGGCCGCGGCGCTCCGACGCCGGGGAGCGGACAGTCGGGCTGCGGCAGGTTCAGCGCCGCCGCCGTCAGGCCGAACAAGCTCCCGAAGAGGAAAAGCGCGGTGAAGGCGAACAGGCCACGCGACTCAACGAGGTCCAGGAACCCGCCCTCGGCAACCGCGAAGGCCGCCCCGACGATGCCCGCGAACATGCTGCAGTATCCGAAGAAGCGGCCGCGCCGCTCCGCCGGGATCAGTTCGCCCAGCCAACTGCCGCGCGCGTTGCCCGCAAACTGCGCCGCCACCGTCACCAGGATGATCACGCCGATGAGCACCGCGAACCGGGCCGGCAGGCCCAACACCGGCTCGAAGAATGGAATGGCCGCGATCAGGAACCAGCACACGGGTGCCATCAGCGCAAAGACCACCGTGAGGCGTTTGCGGCTCCACTGGCGCTCCACCCGGAACGCCGCGAGGAACTGAAATACCACGAAGAACTGCGGGACGGTGGCCAGCAGGCCCAGAAGGATGTTGTCGGCCCCCAGCCGCATGGCGAAGCCGATGAGGAACATCCCGCCCGTGCTGGCGGCGAAGACGGCGCCGAGCATCATCTGGGCATAGGTCAGGCGGATCGCCCGCTCGACCTGCCTGGCCGACGGCGGCGGTATGGGTGGCGCGCTTCGCGCGAGTTCGGTCATCCGTCTCAGGCGCCCGTAGCGGCGCCTGCTATCGTTCTGGAGGCGCGGCCGTCGCTGCACGCGCGGCTGGCGGCCCCGTGGCCCGCTCAGCACACTACCGATATTGGCCGCCGTGTGCAATGGCTTACATTGATGCAGGCCGGGGGGCGCCCGGCCTACTACCTATGCCCGCCGTTCATTTCGCACTCCGCATTTGATTGACCGTTCGCGCTCCATTCGCTACATTGGCTCTCGGTAACGGTCATTGAACCGATGCACACAAGCGAATCGAGGGCGCCATGGAAATCGTCAAGTACAGGGGCTGGCAGCGCAACATCCGTCTGGCCAATGCGAAGCTTGAACTCGTCGCGACGCTCGACGTCGGGCCGCGCATCATCCACTTGGCGGTTTCCGGCGGCAAGAACGTCATGAAAAATTACGCCGACCAACTCGGCAAGGCCGGCGAGTCGGCTTGGCAGATCCGCGGCGGGCACCGCCTCTGGTTCGCCCCGGAAGACCCCGTGGCCACCTACTTCCCCGACAACGGGCCGGTGGAGGTCGCAGCCCTTCCGAAAGGCGGCATCCGCCTCCGTCCTGCCGTCGAGAAGCCCAACGGCCTCCAGAAGGAGATCGACCTCTTCCTCGACGCCAAGGCGCCGCACGTCCGCCTCGTGCACCGCATCCGCAACGTGGGGCGCAAGACCACGGCGCTCGCCTTGTGGGCCCTGTCGGTGATGACGCCAGGCGGCACGGCGATCTTCGGCCTCCCGCCGCGCGGGAGCCATCCGAAGGACCTCCTGCCCAACCAATCGCTCGTCCTCTGGCCCTACACCGACCTGGCCGACCCGCGCGTGACGTTAGGCACGCGGGCCATTCTTGTCGCCCAGAATCCGCGGGCCAGGAAGCCCTTTAAGCTCGGCCTCTCGAACCCCGAGGGATGGGCGGCCTACGCCGTTCACGGGTGCCTGTTCCTGAAGCGCTTCGCGTACGAGCCGCAAGCCTGCTACCCCGACATGGGCTGCAACACGGAACTCTTCACGAACGCCGACATGCTGGAGGTCGAGTCGCTCGGCCCGCTCGTGACCCTCGCCCCCGGCAGGCAGGCCGAGCATGTCGAGGACTGGTATCTCGCTCCGGGAGTGCCGGCGATCCGCACCGAGGCCGACGTGGACAAGCACGTTCGACCGCTGCTCAAGAAGCTCATTTGAGGCATGCGGGTCGGGCGGGCCGCGGCTTGTCATTCGCCCGAGCCCGCCGCGGGAGCGGCGGGAGACTCCCTCATGTGACAGTTCCAGGTGCTTCCGCAGCGGGCTCGAGTTTCTGCGCGGCCTCATGAACGACATGGCCCAAGTTGAGATCCGCCCTGCCCGCCTGCGGGACGCCGGGCCCCTGGCGGCATTCCACGAGGTCGCGCCACCCCCGCCGGGCGGCGCCGAGGCCGCCGATCCCATCTACATGACCGACCTCCGCGCCCGCGTGCTGGCCGTCTCTGGTGGCGAGATCGTCGGCACCTGCCGCTACCAGGGCGCCGCCGGACACTGCGCCGTCGTTCCCGCTCCGCGCCTGCTGGAGTGGGATGAGGCTCTGGCCGCGCAACTCCTTCGCGCCGCCGCCGGGCATGCGTTTCGGCGTCACGGCGCCCGGCTCATCCAGTCGCTCACGGAACCGGAGGGCGCCAGCCCGCTGGCCTTGGCGGTCGAGCGGGCCGGGTTCGACCGGCTGGCCGTCCTCTCCTACATGCGGCGGCCGATCCGCCCGGAAGACCGGCTCTTGGAGCCGCCGCCAAGCCTCGCGTGGCACCCTTACTCGCTTTTCCGTCACCGCCTCTTCGCCCGCACAATTCTGAGCACCTATCGCGAGAGTCTGGACTGCCCGAAACTGACGGGTCTGCGCCCGATCAACGACACAATCGCCACACATAAACACACCGGAACGTTCAGGCCGCGGACGTGGCGGCTGGCAATAGCCGAGGGCAAGCCGACCGGCGTGGTCCTTGTCAGTGAGAACCAGGGCCGGGGGGACCTTGTGTACCTCGGCGTGGTGCCGGAGGCCCGGCGGCGCGGCATCGGGCGTGCCCTGATGGACCGCGCGATCCGCGACACGGCCGAGGTAGGCCTTCCGCAGATGGGCCTGGCGGTCGACGTGAGCAACATCCCGGCGATGCGCCTGTACGAACGCGCGGGCTTCCGCGAGATCCGCCGCCGCCTGGCGCACTTCGTTCCAGGCGACCGACTGGAGGGGTTATAGGCCGGAGCACGCCCCGGCCTGCCTGCGGCAAGGCAAGACAGAGAACGTCCAACAGCCCAAGGTCGTGGAGGATTGTCATGAGACCTGCCATCCTGGTCGCCGCGATGTCAGCGCTCCTGCTTCCGCTGTGCCCGGCCGTCGCGGCGGGCGAGGAGCGCGTGGTGGAGGACTTCGACGGCACGTGGCAGGACGGCCGGTGGGCGTTCTCCAACGGCCAGGAGTTCCCCGGGGCGAAGGGCTCCTTTCAGCGCGCTGCCGACGCCGCGCACAGCGGGCAATGGGGCGGGAAACTCACCTTCGATTTCTCCGGCGGCGGCAGCTATGTCGCGGCGGTCCTCCGCCTCGACAAAGCGCCCGAGACCGCCGCCGTGCGGCCCTGGGTCAGGAAGCCGCGAGGCAACCGCCTCACCTTCCGCTACAGCGACCCGACCGGCCAAACCGTCCAGAAGGGGTTCCTCGCACCCGACGACAAGTGGGCCGAGATCTTCATTCCCATGAGCGTCTGGACCGGCCACTGGGGCGGCGCGGACGACGGGCGCCTCCACGGCCCGCCGAAGATGATCGCCTTTCTCGTCGAGAACACCGGCGAGACCCAGGGCGCAGTGCTGATCGACGATGTGCGGATCATCGCGGGCAAACCCGAGGAAGGAGCGGGCATGATCACCTCCGAGCATGCGGGAATACGATTCTCGCCCGATGAGCAGTGGCGCCTCCAGGTCCGCGGCGGGGGCGGCGGGGAGACGAAACTCGACGGCCGCACGTGGCGGTTCGATTTCGCGAAGGGCGCCAAGTCCATCGGCATCGTGCCGCGCGAGTTCTCGCTCCTGGGGATGCCCAAGGAGTTCCGCATTCGCGTCCGCGGCAAGGCCCCGGCCCATCCCGTGCGGGTGCAGTTCGCCACGCACTTCATGACATTCGAGAAGACCGTCGGCCAGTTCGTTGATGCCGCCGACGGAACGAGCGAACTCGTTTTCCAGGCGCCTCCCGGCGAAGGCTGGACGTGGCACGGCGGCGAGAACGACGGCAAGATCCACGGCCCCCTGCGTCCGCGCGGCATCTTCCTCGAAGCGGGCGGCCGGAGCGATGCGGGGGAAATCGAGCTCCTGGACGTTCGCGTCAAGGCCCAGTGCGCGCCGGACCGCGCATGCGTGCTCCTCGCGGAGAGAAAGGAGTCCGAGGGCGGCGGCGAGTTCGTCGCCACCGTGCGGAGCCTCGCCCCGAAGGAGATGGAAGGCGCGATCGCCTGGACCATCCGCGACTGGGCCGGCAAGACGCTCAAGGAGGGCTCCGCGAAGACCCTGATCCCCGCCGCGGGGGAACCGGTGCATGTGCGGGCCGCGGTGCCGGCAGCCGGGCACAAGTTCCTCGAGGCGGAGTTCACGCTCGAGGCCACCGGCCAGGTCGTCCCGCCCGCCCAGGCGTACTACACCGCCCCGATCGAGCCGCACGGCTCGGCCC
>JAPLML010000659.1 GCA_026387055.1 Planctomycetota bacterium
CCGCCGCCATGCGCTCGGTGTGCCCGTCGGCGAAGACCACGCCGATCCCCGCCGCCGGCGCCAGGGCCGGCTCCGGGTACCGCTCGTGCGCCACGATCGTGGCGGGCGGATAAGGGATCCCCTTCGCGTTCGGCAGCGGTATGAGCTCATAGTCGCCGCCGGCGGCGTGCTCACGCAGCACCGGGTTCAGGAGGACCGCCTGCTTGCCCAGGTTCGGGGCGAGGTCCGCGAGGCTCTTCGCCGATTCGCCCTTCTTCCCGGCGGCGAACTGGCGCCACGCCTTGCCGATCTGCGAGAGGTTCTTGAGGCTGGCGGCCGCCTTCCCCCGCATCTCGGCCCTGACGTCGGGGGGCTCGCCGGCCATTGCCAGCCAATCGAGCATCGCGCGGCTCATGACCACCCGCACCTCTTTGCCCTGGAACGTAGCGCGGTAGACCGGCTCCTGCGGCGGCGCGGGCACTTCCGGCCCCGCCGACGCCAGGAGCGCCGTCAGCGACGGCTC
This sequence comes from Planctomycetota bacterium, assembly GCA_026387055.1. Lineage (GTDB taxonomy): Bacteria > Planctomycetota > Phycisphaerae > FEN-1346 > FEN-1346 > JAPLML01. Next base: position 503 of record JAPLML010000659.1, read on the forward strand.
CAGCAGCGCCAGCCCCGACCCGCAGAACGCCGCCGCGTTCTCCGTTCCCATGCTCATCGAGAACTGCGCCGCGTCGGCCGGACGCGACAGGTCCATGGCGCCCATGCCCGTCTGCAACTCCAGGACGAGCCGCAGCATGAAATCGGCCCGCACAAACCTGCTCGCCGCCGCGTGGCGGCGAGACTTCTCCGGCAGCGACGCACGCATCTTCTGGAGCGACTCCTGCAGAGCCTGCCGCACGGCGGCGCCCGCCTCGGCCACCTTCACCAGGTAGTCGCGCGAGCCCACGACGAGCGTCCGCGGGTTCGGGAACGCCAGCACCAGGTCCTTCGCCAGGGCATACACCGGCCCGGGCACGCCTTTCACCGTGGTCTCGCGCAGCTTCTTCTTGAATACGGTCTTCAGATCAACGTCGCGCACGAGCAGAATGACCGCGCCCCCGCTGGGCTTGGGCTCGCCGTTGACGTACTGGAACGAAAGGGCGAAGACCATGTCGGCGGCGTCCTTTTCGGGGTCCAGCCTGAGCGGATTGTGGGCCATGAACCGGCGATACCCGCTGGCATCGGCGGCGGTCGCTTTCTTCCACAGAGGGGTGGCGGCCAGTTGAGGGGCACGCACGCGCACGGCGAACACCGCATCATCGGCAACACCGCTCAGGATACTCGCCTGCGCCGCCGGGGCGGGCGCCTCGGCCTGGGCCATAGCACCGGCAAACACCACCAACGCGACCAGAACGATTGGGCGGATCATAATTCGTCTCCTTCCCTGAGATTGGACCTACCACAAGTCTAGGCTGTCCGGCGGCGAACGCCACTGTTTTCAACGGCCGCATGGAAATCAGGTTTCGGGCTGGGGGAACAACACCGGCAAAGACCGGCTCACCCAAAGCCGCCGTTGTGCCGTTCATTCCGCATTTCGCACTTGGCTTTCTACTGAATCCGCAATTCGCAATCCGCAATCCGCAATCGCCTTCATGCTGCACGTAAGTCACCGTGACTTACGATGACTTACGATTCCCGGACCCCGAAAACCCCCCTTTTAGGCCCTAAGTTATCCACAAAATGGCCTTGGCGCTAGCGCCAGGGCCTGTCGACCCTCAAAATGTTAAGATGGGGTAGACGAAATTTGACGCCTTTTTCGTTTTTGCGCGCACAGACCCCCCCTACTTTATCACTTTTGATCGAAACACACGCGATTTTGAAAGGTGCCCGTTGACGTAAGTCACATTTCAGAAATGCGACTTACGTTCACGCCGTGAAACATTTCACAGGCCATTGGAGCCAGCGGCCACCATCGTTACGGCGGGAACGGGGACCGGGGACCAGGGACCAAGACGGCGACTGCCAAAACGGCAGGAACCGGGGACCGGGACAGCAAAGGGCGAGGCCGAGCAACATTTAGCCGCCCAGCTCGCTGGGCGCGTTTAGCGGAGAGCCGAAGGCGACCGCGTTTCCGCCCACGCTCACGAACGCCAAGGCGGGAACCGGCAACCGGCAACCGGCAACCGCGAACTGGCAATCGCAAGCGACGAACAGTATCCGAAGTCGCCAGCAGGGCCCGGCACGGGCAGGTCTTGCCGCCTGTTCCTGCGCCCGGTAGGAACACGTTGTGCAGGGTCGTGTTATTGAGTACTGCGTCCGCGGAACTCTATATTGTCCTGTGGCTTCTGAAGTTTCTCGAGCAGGTCAGCGATCTCCCTTTCATGAGGGGTCATTCCGTCATCTGGGATGGTCAGCTTGATACCATTGAAGTCGGCGAGAACCATGGCCCAGAAATCGCGCGCGTGCAGGAGTTTCTTGTTGCCTGCACGCCGCCCGTCCCACCAAGTCTGTCCCATACGAGGGGCACCTGGCTCATTCTTTAGAAACGCGATTATGCGCGCACTGACGTATTGGGCATCCAAGTCTACTCTAGGCCTGGGCGTGGAGTAAAAGACACTACGACCCGTAAACGCGATCCCGAGGCTGTTAATATCAAGTAGCTCCTCGAGATAACCGGGGTCGGAGCTTGGGACCTGGTGTTCTCTGGCACAGCCTAAACACATGCCGACCGAAAGGGCAAGCCCTGCCCCCAAGATGCCTATGAGGACGCGCCAACCCAGTTCGCTTGTCGGGAGTCCCGGGCACATAATATCTCCGTTTGCGTTTGTGGCCGGCGGGCGGACCGGGCTTGCGTGGGTGGGGGGGCGGCCAAGGCTATTCTCCAGGCCCGCCACGAACCCCCCAATCGCCCAGCGGACGCCCCGTCCGAAGATGACTCCACTCGGCCATCCGGGCCAGATAGACCTGGTAGTCGGCCCCGCCGAAAAAGGTCCGCTTTCGGCGGTTGCCGCGCTGCGTAACGTGGTGCGGATACCCCGCCACGACCACTCGTGCGATTCGCGCCATACTTTCACCGTATCCGAGCCCTGCACCTCTGAGAGGAGATAGATATTATCTCCCCGGAACTCCCCCGGAAATGAGCTATGGCTCATCTTCATGCCATTCGGAAGCGTTCCTCACGTCCCAAAGGCACCTAACTCGATCTCGCTGGAACACTACAATTCTATCGAACGCTCCTCGAAGACACTTCGGATGATGGCCAGGATGTCCGGCGCATCTCCTGTGCGGCAACGAAGATCATACGAGTCAAAGTCGTCGCCGTCTTCGATCCCGCAATATGCGTTGGGACACAAAGCGAACATCTTCCCGTGCATTATGCCAGGTGCACCATCCATGGCTGCAATCCGAATCCCTTCATCTGGCGACAAAAGCCTGTCGGTCACCAGATAACCTAACCAATTGCCCGGGTTGCCGACCAGCACGTGATGCAAGTCGCTCTTGGCGGGAACCCTGCACATCCCCACCACCACTCCACGACGCTCTTGGCGCAAGCCAAATGTCTGCAACCCGTTTGGCAGGTGGTCGAAGCGCCCGGAGATGTACAGGTGACGGCCCTGCACCAGCTTAGTCACTATCTCCTCAAAAGCGTCCCACTCTTTGCGGAGCGACAGCGCGAGCCTATCGTACGGCGTGCACTGCACTCCTCCTCGGTATAGGCCGACCCAGATACTCGTTATTGCGGAAGACGGATCCTTGGATTTTACATCCTCGAGCACCCAGATTCTACTAGCAGGACGCTTGCTCATACATGACTCTCCCAATAAGCAACTGTGCTCTGGGGACAATACCTCTTGCCCTTTCCTGGCCGGGCAATGCGCCGCCTCAATCGGAGGCGATGCGGACCCGGCGCGAGCACGCGGATGTGGGCCATGTCTGAAGGCTACCGCAGGGGCGAAGACAGGTCAAGAGAAATCAAGATGGGTTCCTACGGCATCCGGGCGTGCCGCCCGCCAGCGCTTACCTTTTTCGCACTTCACATTCCGCACTTCGCATTCCGCACTTCGCACTTCGCATTTCGCATTGGAGGCTCAGTGCAGGATCTCGCCCTTGGTCGCGTCGCCCGGGACGTCGAGGAGCTGGATGCTGGAGATGGTCTTCATCGTCTTGTGATCGGCGAACGTCCAGACGACCTTCTTGTCGGGCGTGACTTCGATGACGTGCGGGGCCTTGCCGAATTGGCCGTGACCCAGCCAGTTGGACATGACGGTGTTTCCGTTGGGCAGCCACTGGAGGCCGGTCATGAAGGCCAGCGTGATCCCTTCTAGATCGCCGTCCTTGACCACCCACACCGTCTGGCCGGCGGGGTCGACCTCGAAGACGCGGTTGCCGCCCTTGCCGTCGCCGCAGGCGATGAGGGTGTTGCCGCCGGGGAGGCGGATGCAACTGTGCGGGCCGCCGGCGGCGGGAATCTCGCGGACCACGTTCCCCTGCGGATCGTATTCCCGCACCCTGGCGTCGGCGTAGTGGGCGACGAGGTAGTTGCCGCTC
>JAPLML010000682.1 GCA_026387055.1 Planctomycetota bacterium
AAGACGATCTTCTCGGCCATCGTCCGCAGCTTCCGCTCGAACGGCCGCAAGGCCGCCGGGCTCGGCATCGGCGGGTTGTACAGGTTGTAGACGTTCTTGCCGCGGACCTCGGCGATGATCTTGAGGCGGTTGATGACCGCCAGGAAGGCGTCGACCTGCTTGCGGAACTTGCCGCTGAAAGGGCCGGCCACCTCGCACGCGATCTTCTTCTCGGGCGTCCGCCACGTCTTGATCTGAAGCAGGCGCACGCCGAGCGGGCCGGTGACCTGCGTGTGGACGACGCCCTGGCCGTCCTCGGTGGACGCGACGCGCACCCGCCGCAGGACGCTTTCGCCGATCTGTTCCGTCAATGCACTCATGCGTGTTCCTCTGCCCTGCCCCCACATTCTAGACTACCGCCTGTGCCGACGCAACTTAGAATGACCAATGACCAAGCACCAATGACCAATCAAACAACAAGAGGACAATGACTAAACCTTCGTGTTCCTGTGCACGGCGGCAAAGATGAGTTGCAGCTCCCGCGCCTCCTTCCACAGCAAAGCAGCCTGGGGCTTCAACTGCGGCGCCGCAGCCACCAGCATTCTGAGCCAATGCTTGGTCTCCTTGGCCTCTCTCTTGCAGATGCTTATCCGGTGCCGGAAGTCCTTCCTGGTTCCCGACTCGTCGGCCTCGCAGTAGTTCGCCCCGACACTCGTGCCAGACCGAACCAGTTGATCAATCAAGGAGTGCGTCACCGGGCTTATCGGAATCGCCTTCGCGAAGCCAACCACAGCCTCACCGAACTTCGCCGTTCTCTCTTCCAGATCGTATACCTTGCGGTTGGCGGGATCTTGCTCGGCCATGGCTGCCCCCTGGAGGTTCCGATAACCAAAGACGGCGGCAAGCCAATTGGGCATTGCCTCTTGCCGTTTCATTGGTCATTGGTGTTTGGTCATTGGTCATTCTTGTCCGGACTGGTCTTCGGGCTACCCCGCGCGCAGCGACAGAGAATCTGCGCCGCCACCTCCACCGCCCTCGCCCCATCCTCGGCCGTGACGGCCACGGGCGCTTCGCCCCGCACGGCGGCGAGGAAGCTCGCCAACTGGGCCCGCAGCGCGTCCGGCTGCGTCTCGACAGGCACCTTCTCGACTGCCACCAAAGCGTCCATGCCTTCCGGGGGCGTCTTGCCGCTGCCGATGACCTCGGCGAGACCCGGCTTCGGCCTGACGATCTCGACTGTGCGCGCGGCGTAATCCAGCTTAAGGTACATCCCCTCAGCGAAGAGGCGCACGAGTCGCTGGCGCGAGCGGCTCATGCGGCTGGCGGCGAGCGTGGCGACGCACCCGCCGGGGAACTCCAGACGCACGTTGACAAAGTCCTCGTGCGGGCCCACGACCGCCCCGCCGACAGCGTCGATCCTCGAGGGCATCTCGCCCGCCAGGTGCAGCACCACGTCCAGCCCGTGGATCAAGAGGTCCATCACCACGCCGACGTCCGTGCTTCGGAATGGGAACGGCGAGGCCCAGGAGACCTCCATGTAAGCGGGCTTGACCGCGCGGCGGGCGATGGCCCGCGTCACGGGGTCGAATCGAAGGATGTGCCCCACCTGGACCACCGCGTCCGCTTTCTTGGCGGCCTCCGCGATCTCGCGCGCCTCGCGGGGCGTGCCCGCCAGCGGCTTCTCGATGAGAAGTGCGACGCCCTGCGCCAGAAACGTGAGCGCCAAGTCGCGGTGCGCCGACGTGGCCGCCGCGATGACGGCCGCATCGACCGCGCCGGCGAGGCGCGAGACGTCGGTCTCGACCCGCGCCCCATGGGCCTCTGCCACCTGCGCCGCCCACGCCATATCGACGTCGCAAACGACGGCCAACTCAGCATCGGCGCGCTCGGCGATCGCCTGGGCGTGGAACTTGCCCATGTGGCCGGCGCCGATGAGGGCGAGTCTTAACCGCTTCGACATGCTTACCTCATTCGACAAGCGCGCCGC
>JAPLML010000124.1 GCA_026387055.1 Planctomycetota bacterium
AGGACACCGCCGACAAGAACCAGGTTGCTGGCCGAGGGAAGGCCGGCACCGCTCGTAGCCCGCAGAATGCCTCCAGAGATGGTCGTCGCGCCGGTGTAGGAGTTGGCGGCAGCAAGGGTAACAGTGTCGGCAGTGGTCTTCGTCAATCCTCCTGTGCCGCCTAACGTGGCGCTGACGGTGCCTTTCCGCACATCGTAGGACGAACCCGTAAGGACGGCGGTCGTGCCAGCGATGGTTCCGTCGATCAGAGTAATGGTACCCGGGCTGGAACCATACCCATCGATATCCAGCGTACTGCCGCCCTGCACGGTCACTTTGCCTCCGCTGGGAAGGGCATTGCTTATTCCCAGGCGAAGCGTGCCGGCGGAGACCGTCATCCCGCCGGTGAAAGTGTTGGCCGCCATGAGGGTCGCCGTGCCAAGGCCTGCCTTGAAGAGGCCGCCCGAGGTCAGAGTGATGGCGCCGTTCACGGTGATGTTGCCGGCCCCGCCGAGCGTCAAACCGAAGGTGGGTCCGTTGATCGCGTTCAGCGTGAGCGTGCCGCTGTCGCAGTCGATGCGCGAGGCCGCACCGAGGGTGATGGGGCCGGAGAACGTGTTGGTGTCCGAAATGTTGCGGAGGGCCCCGTCGTTGGCGACGCCCGTGCCGCTGAGGGTCAGGGGTTCGGCGAGCGTAGTGATGTTGTTGTAGATTTGCAGGGCCGCGCCGCTCGCAACGGTTGTGCCGCCGGCCACCGTGCCGAGGGCGCTGGCGTTGCCGATCCTGAGCGCGCCTGCGGAGATGGTCGTGCTGCCGGTGTAGGTGTTGGCGCCGGTGAGGACCCATGTGCCGGCGCCGCTCTTGACGATGGTCAGGGCATAGGCCCCGTTCGTGAGGAGGCCTCCGAAGGAGTACGTGCCCGACGTCTGGTTGACGGTCAGCATATGGGCCGCCGTGGTGTCGTTGTTGTTCACCGTGCCGCCAGTGCCTTCCAGGACGGCCACCGTCTGGTTGACGCCGGGATCGGTCCAGCCTTGGTCCTGCTTCATGAGCATTGTGCCGGCGCTGCTCATGTGGATCTTCACGGTCGGGATGAGGCGGTTGTCAGTATTCATCAACGCCAATTTGCCGTTCGTAACGTAAACGTCGGAAGCAAGGATTGTGCCGGTTGCGTCCCCGTGGCCGGCAGTCAGTGCGGCCCCGCCCGTGATGTAAATGACGCCTGTCATGTCCCAGTGGATGGTATTGTCAGTGATCCAGTGACCGCCGCTGAGGATCAACGCTCCGGTTCCGGCGATGTTATTGAAATGGCCGAGACCGCTTCCCCCCAAGACATTCGTCAGTTCCAGCGTGCCGCCGTTGAGGTTGACGGTGCCGCTCGCCGTGTAAGTCAAATCCGTGATCTTCTCGGAGTAGCCGTTCAGATCCCAGGTGGCGCCCGACGCAACGGTGACGTTCAGGCCGTCCGGAATCTGGTTCGATGCTCCGTTTTTGAGAGTGCCGGCATTGACGACAAGAGCGCCGCCCGTCCAGTTATTGGCCGCTCCCACGTTTGCCAGGACCAACGTGCCGGTGCCGGACTTGGCCATGGGGCCGGTGCCCGTGATCTGGTCGGCGATGGTCAGGGCGTTGAAGCCGTTCACCGTGATGGCCCGCGAGCCGCCGCCCAGATTGGCAGTCCCGCCGGTGATAGTGCCGAAGCCCGTCAGGTCGGCGCTCAGCGTCAGGGTGCCGCTGCCGCCAAGGGTGCCGCCGGCCAGGTTCAGGCCGGCCGGTGTAATGCTGTATCCACCCCGGTCCAGCGTCCCGCCGGGGTTGATGTTGGTGACGCCCGAAGTCGGAAGCGCATTGGCAACACCCAGTCTCAGTATGCCGGCATTGATGTTCGTCGCGCCGGTGTAGGTGTTTGTGCCCTGGAGGACCAGCAGGCCGCCCGCCAGGGTGATACCCTTGTTCGTGCCCGAGATGCCACCTGAGAACGTGAGTCCGTTGCTGCTCGAGTTCGTGACCGTCAGGTTGGAATTCAGCGTCACGGGGGTCGAGATCGCCTGGGCCGCCGCCCCGTTGTTCATCAGGATCGTGGCGCTGCCGGCGCCGTTGTCGAACACCAGTCTCGGCGACGTCCCGCCGGCGATGTTGTAAGACTGCGAGCCGTCGAACAAGATTGAGCCGACCGTAACCGTGCCATTGACCGAGACCGTGGCACCGCCGTTGCCAGTGAAGCCCGCTGCGGCCCCCTGGCCGTTCGGGATCGTTCCTAAGGACCAGTTGCCCGTGTTGGTCCATGTCGCGCCAGATGCCCCGATCCAGTGGTTCATCCCCACGGTCTCCACGATCAAGCCCAAGTCGTGGTTCGTGCTGTCAATTTGCAGCGAGTAGTTTGACGGGGCGCCCGGCATGCTGAAGTTGGTGGCCAGCGCCGTGCCCGCCGACGCGCAATCGATCAGTCTGTACGTGCCCGCGCCCATGGTGCCAGGCAGGAGGATCGCGGCCGCGCCGCTGCCGTTGAAGTTCAGGCTGCCGGCGCTGATGATCTGGTCCATGACCGTCGTGCTGGTGATGTCGGAGAAATCCAGGGTTGTGTTGCTCGTCAGGTATAGCGAACCGGTGTGCAGGACACCGACCGAGCCGTGGTCGCCGGGGCTGATGATGTGGGCCCCGCTGCCGACCGGAACGCTCCCCAACCCCATGGCTTCAGTGCCGAGAAACCGCTTGACAGACCATGGAGAGGAGACACAATCAAAGAATGCTGGCCCACGATGGTCGGGCCAGAGCACTTGAGGGCCTTCGGAAAAGGCTTGTCTAAGTCGAGGAGGCAGGTGGCATACCTGCAAGGGTTCATGGATGTCGACATCGCCCGTCCGTCTGGAAAGCCATCGCCATCAGGGAAGGGGAGCTCATGCCGGAACCCATGAAAGACGTCGCTACGCTGAAGTGCCGGTGCGGGAACATGCTGACCGTCTCGAGGCAGTTCATCGGCTCCTACGTGACGTGCTACGCATGCGGGATGAAGATCGCGATCCGGAAGCCTGGGGATGGGGCTGCTGCTTCCTCTCCAGCGGCTCCTGAACCGGTTTCGCCCGCCCCAGTGGCATGTGGCGTGCCGGCTCCGGTGCCGGTTCAGGTTATGCCGCCTGCCCCACCTGCCCCGTCCGCCGTGACGCAAGTGATCGTCATGCCGCAGCAAGTGCCGGCGATGCCGGGCCTTCGGATTCCCTCGGGTATTCCGTCGGCGGAGCGCACGATCTGGGAGGGGCGGCCGGCCTTGGCCTATCACTTGCCGGGGATGGTGTGGAGCGGCATGTGGATCATGGTGTGGGTCGTGCTGGCCGCCTGTGCGGGCATGATCCTCTCCTGGCTCCAAAGCAAGGCCGCCGCGGCGCCGGCGGTTGCGAACGTGGATACCAGCTTCATCAAGCCCATCTACCTGAGCCTCGTGTTCCTTGCGTTCGCCGGCCTCGCAGGCCTCAAGCTGGCCCGGCGCATCCTGGCCTACCTCAATGCATATTACGTGTTCACCACGCAACGGATCAGGCTGCGACAGGGGATCTTCTCGCGGATGTTCGCCCAGATGGAACTGTACCGCGTGAAAGACTACCGCGTCTGGGAGACGCTCTGGGGCCGGCTCATGAACTATGCCCACGTCCGGATTGTGTCGTCCGACCCGCTCGTTAACGACGTGGCCCTCTTCGGCGTGCCCGGCGGCGTGAAGACGGTTGAGCAGATCCGTTTGGCGGCCCAGCAGTATCGCGCCGAGAGTGGTGTCATGATGATCCACGAGTGACCGGAACACCGCTTGCCTGGGTCTACCTACTGGCCACGTGCCCTGGCGGCCGGGTCCTACTTCGCGTTGGCCGCGGCTGCCGGTTTGAGCTTCTTGAAGACAACAGCGACGTCGTGGCGAAACGCCGGCACCGAAACGCGGATGAAACTCAGCGCCGGAACAGACACGTTCGTCTCTCCCACGACGGTTCCCCTGCGGGTATCCCAGAACTGCACGGCGTAGTCGCCTCCCGAACGGTCCATGACCGCAAGAACGGAACCCTCGATCAAGGGCGGCTCGGCACCCGGCACGGGAACCTGATTCTGGAGGACCCACACCACGCCCTGGTCCCGGTCGGCGGCACCCATCAGGTATACCCCGTCGACATCCTGGGGCGGGGAAACCGCACCTCTTGGCTGAGCCGCCGTCAGTCGCAGGAGGTTGTCGATGTTGGCCGGGGCGAAAAGTGGCAGGTCAAGGGCAAGTTGAACTCGTCGCAACACCCCGAGATAGCCGAACATGACGCGGGTCAGCACATACCCCTCCGGCGTATCCGGTCGGAAAGCCCAGCGCGTAGGCGACCCCGAGGCGCCGCTGGCAAAGTGGGCCCATATCACGTTGTGGAAGTACTCTTCATCGGCGAGTGGAGACTGCACGCCGTTGATGACGCAGTGCTTGTCGAGCGGCACGTCGGCGCGAATCGGCCCCGTCTCGGTCACCAGGTACGGCTTACGCGTCTTCATAAAGGCCAGCATGCGGCGGACGTGTCGGTTGACCTCCAGGGCCGGCGTAATGCAGTCCACGGCCTTCCCGCCCGCCACCACAGGGTCCCCGACTTTGCCGTCGTAAACATGGGTCGCCACGAAATCGAGGTCGGGATTGTCGACGAAGAGACCTTGCTGCCACTGTGACGGTATGTCGCCCCCCGACGACATCGTCAGGAGCGGCGCCTTTCCCCAGCGGCTCCGCGCGTATTGCCGCGCGTAGGGCGCCATATCTTTGCACCACGCAGCCACCAGTTGCGGGCCGGCGCCCCAATGCAGGTTGGCCTCGGGCATCAGGTCGATGGCGAAGAGCGAATCGCGGCGGCCCCAGCGGTCGATCACAAACCGTAGGTCCCTTTTCTGGCACTCGCGGATGCAGGAGTCGGTGTACCACATCGCATTGGCCTTGTCCCTGGGGCCGGGGCCTCCACAGTTGGCGCTGTAAGGGTGCCGGGGCCAGTTACGGACGACCTGGTCGGAATGATACATGCCCACCAGGAGTTTGAGGCCGAACTCGTCAGACCAGTCGAAAAGCCGGTCCCAAAACGCGACGACCTCCGGGTTGTACGCGCCGATGGGATCCTGGAACATGCCGATGCGGTTACCCCACTCCAGAATGTAGGCCTCTTCCAGGTATATCCGGATGACGGTGACTCCCTGTTGCCGCAGGAGCGCGGCGAACTCGGCGCCCTTCACCGGCTGATACTGCCAGTACTTGGGGCCGCGCGTCGGATTCCAGTCGTAGCAGAACGGCGGTCCTACGATCTGGTGGTGAAAACTGGTCACGGGCAGTGGTGTACCGTCTTCCATCTGAAAGAAACTCCCGCCGGGCGCAACGCGCACGGCGTTCGTCTTGCCGCCGGGCCGCAGTGCAACGTCGCACCTGCCGAGTACCACGCCAGCGCCCGCGTCCGGCACGCGACAGGAGTCGTATCCAGCCGCCACGATTTCGAGCGTGGGCGGCCCAGGCGGAAGAGGGACCTTGTAGTTCGCATCCTGCGGCCGGTCGGAGTTGCAGAGTTGATATTGCCCCTCGGCATCAGTGACCGCCTGAAGCCCTGAACCACGTAGAACCACGATCGCACCGGCAATCGGCTGACCAGTGATGGCGTTGGTAACACGGCCCAGAAGGTCGGTAATCCGGCGAGATGCCGGCGTTTCGCGACTTGCGGAGTTGGAACCTGGATTGACACCAGCATCATCCTTGCCACAGCCCGCGGCAAGGACGAGAACAACCCAAGCGAAAGGCAGGCACTGTCGCAGCAGACCGAACACGGTCATGCTCTGCCCCTACAGTCGTACCACTGGCGCCGCGCGCTGCTGCCCACGACGTCACGGTTGTGGCTTGACACCGCGTGCTACTTTGCCGATTGAGATCAGGTGTGACCACGTACGCAAGGACATCCGGCCGCCGGCCACGGCGGGCGTAGCCTGTTGCCTCGGGTCCGGTGGCCGAACGGGGATCGCCTTGCCGCCCGGCAGCATCCGCAGGCGAGCGCTCTGCACGAGGACATTCGCATAGTCGGCCCCCAAGGCGGGGCGCCTGGGGGGCAGCGAGGCCGCAGGCCCGGCGGTTGAGAGGGCGGCTTGTGGGCCCGTCCAGATGAGTTGCGGCTGCCCGTCGAAGAGCACGGCGATTGTGGCCTGGTCCCGGGCGAGTGTCACCCGGATGAAGACGGTGCACGGCCGCCCGCCGTCCCACACGCCCGGATGGACGCGGGCACCGGAGGCGTTCGCGGGGAAGGTTTTCCGCTCGACCTTCTCCAGACGGGGGAGAACGACTGCCGCACTGAAGCGCGCTGTGCTCATGGCGTCCTCCTGACCTTAGGCTGGAGAGATGGTGCCGGCCATTCTCACCATGCGGGGGGCCGCCGGTCAACGGTTTTCTGGCCGCCCAGGTCCGGCGCGAGCTAGTTGAGTGCATGTGTGTGAATCGAGGACTGAGCGGTACAAGTCTCTGCCTGACAAAGAGAAAGCCTTTCGACGTTCTTTCCGAAGGACTCTCTTTGGAGATTGGTCGTGGGGGGCGACTGGACTCGAATCGCTAGCCGGAACGCCGCCGCCCGCCCAGAATTGTCATAAAAATTGTCATAAAACGCATGTTATCGAGTGGGATGGATATTGCCGGGACCGTCGTAAGTCTTTGATTTGTCGCGGTTTACGGTGGCGTCCCCAAGAGGAGTCGAACCTCTAACCTTTGGCTCCGGAGGCCAACGCTCTATCCAATTGAGCTATGGGGACCGCGTCAACGTCGCATTTTACTCGCCCTGGCCGCCGTGTCAATGGCCGGCGTTGGCAGCGGTGAAGAACCTGGCGGCCGGTCGGGGCGGGCATCGGGCGACGAACTGGCGGACGCGGGCGTCCCGCAGGCGTCGCAGGAGGGTCGGGTGCTTGGGCAGGCGCATAGGATCTCCTTCCATGACTAAGTATTGACACTTAGCGCTGGAACTTCAGAAAAAAGCCGGTGCGAGAAAAAAGATTTTGGAGGGGCGGCGCGCCTGACCGGCCGGCCCCCCGTTTCAGAGCAGCCCGACGGGCCTTTCTTCACCTTGCCCCGGGTGCGACAAGAACTCATTCGTCAGGGCTGGCGAAACGGCTGCCTACCCAAATGGCACGCACGAATGCTGGAAACAGTCGATCAAGCCCGCCTGCCCCGATGGTCGATAGTCTCTCGGGGTGATTTGTCTTGACCTGGGTCGTGAGCTATAATACAGGAGTGTGTGTCAAGTGAGGTGATAATCGTGGGCGGTCGGATGATCAGCCTCAACTTCCTGATCTATCGGTGCGAAGAGAGTCCAGGCAAGTTTGTGGCACACTGTCTGGAAGCGGATGTCGTGGCCGTCGGTAACACCAAGCCGGAGGCCATCGAGCTTCTGAAGGAATTGCTTGAGGACTTGTTTAACGCCGCCCTTGAGGACGGGACTTTTGGGGAGGTTTTCACGCCGGCGCCAAAGCGTTACTGGGAGATGCTTGCTGGCGCCAAACCGTATCGCCCGCCGGCGTGGGTGATCAGGCGCCATATTCGTTCCCGGCCGGTGGACGGAGTCAGTTACGCTCTTGCGACCGCCTAGATGATACCCCTCAAGTCAGCCAAGTGGCGTGATCTCAAGCGCGTCTTCGCATCTTTCGGCATTTCGACGTCCGAGGGGAGAAGCTCCGGGCACAAACGCAAGCGCCATCCGATGCCTATGGATAGTGCGGGCAACAAGTGCCCGATACCTGCCCGGAGAGACGGCGACGACATCCCCAGGACCTACATCGAAGGGGCGCGCCGCAAGTTTCGCCTCACTCGTGAACAGGGCATAGGCGACGAGGATTTCTACGGGCGATTCCAGCGGTGCCCGCGGTGTTTAGGTTCCGGGACCACGTTATGAACATCCTGGGCCTCTCGGCGTTTTACCACGACAGCGCGGCCTGCCTGGTGCGGGACGGGCGGATCGTGGCGGCCGCCCAGGAAGAGCGGTTCTCGCGCAAGAAGCACGACGACCGCTTCCCCCAGCACGCGATCGACTACTGCCTGCGGGAGGGGGGCCTCGGCCCGGCGGACCTCGACTTCGTCGCGTTCTACGATAAGCCCCTCCTGAAGTTCGAGCGCCTCCTCGAGACCTACCTGGCCTACGCCCCGCGCGGGTTCCGCTCGTTTTGTGCGGCCATGCCGCTGTGGCTGCGGCGGAAGCTGCACCTGCCGCGCGAGATGGACCGCGGCCTCGCGCGGGCGTACCAGGGCCGATACGTTTTCACGGAGCACCATGAGTCGCATGCCGCCAGCGCGTTCTTCCCGTCGCCGTTCGAGGAGGCGGCCATCCTGACGGTCGACGGCGTCGGCGAGTGGGCGACGGCGAGCTACGGCGTCGGGCGCGGCCACCGGATCGAGCTTTCGCACGAGCTGCGGTTCCCCCATTCGCTGGGGCTCCTCTACTCGGCGTTCACGTATTTCACGGGGTTCAAGGTCAACTCCGGCGAGTACAAGCTGATGGGCCTGGCGCCGTACGGGCGGCCGGTGTACAAGGACCTCATCCTCGAGCGGCTCCTGGACCTCAAGGACGACGGGTCCTTTCGCATGGACATGTCCTATTTCAACTATTGCCAGGGCCTGACGATGACCGGGCCGAAGTTCGACCGGCTCTTCGGCGGGCCGCGGCGCCGGCCCGAGACGCCCCTCACCGAGCGCGAGATGGACCTGGCCGCCTCGATCCAGGCGGTGACCGAGGAGATCCTCGTGCGGATGGCCCGCCACGTCCTTACCGAGACGCGCCAGCGGCGCCTGGTGCTCGCCGGGGGCGTGGCCCTCAACTGCGTGGCGAACGGGCGGCTCCTGCGCGAGGTGGTCGACCAGCTCTGGATCCAGCCCGGGGCGGGCGACGCCGGCGGGGCCGTCGGCGCCGCCCTCTTCGTGTGGCACCAGTTGCTCGACAACCCGCGGGCCGCCGACAACGTGCACGACCTTCAGCAGGGGTCGCTGCTGGGGCCGCGGTTCGAGTCGGCCGAGATTCGCACATTTCTCGATTCCATCGGGGCGGCGTACCGCCGGTACGAAGACGAGGACGCCCTGCTGGACGTCGTGGCGGGGGCCATCGCCGGCGGCAAGGTGATCGGCCACGTCTGCGGGCGGATGGAGTTCGGCCCGCGGGCCCTGGGGTCGCGTTCGATCCTCGGCGACGCCCGGTCGCCCGCGATGCAGTCGATCATGAACCTGAAGACCAAGTTCCGCGAATCCTTCCGGCCGTTCGCGCCGAGCGTGCAGCG
>JAPLML010000303.1 GCA_026387055.1 Planctomycetota bacterium
CCTGCTGATCGCCGTGTACGGGTCGTTCCGGGACCTGCTGGAGGCGATCAACTATCTCCTGGGCGGCTGGATCGCCGGCCAGTTCAACACGCGGCGCGGCCTGCTGCTGTTCAACGCGGCGCCGCTGGTGGGCCTGCTGGTGCTGATGCTGTGGCACCATCCGGCGGCGGTCTTCGTGGCGATCCCGTTCGTGTTCGTGTGGGACTCGCTGGCGGGGCCGGCGCTCCTGACGGTGGTGGGCGACTCGCTTCCGTCGGACCGCCGGGCGATGGCGTTCTCGCTCCAGGCGCTTTTCCGGCGCGTCGCGCGGATCCTGGCCTACGCCGTCAACGCGGGGCTCGTGTGGCTGACCGGGACGAGGCTGGGGATGGAGTGGGCGTTCGGCCTGAGCTTCGCGGTGGTGCTCGCGAGCCTGGCCATCCAGGCGCGGTTCATGAAGACGGCGAGCCGCGACGCATCGACGATCATCTATAAGCCGCTCTCGGTGCTGCGCGGGTTCCACCCGCAGCTCAAGCGGCTGCTGGTGGCGGACATCCTCGCCCGCCTGGCCGAGGGGATGCCGCGGGAGCTCATCATCCTGTTCAGCATCGCCGTCTTCACCCGCGCGGCGGGGTTCGGCGACAAGGCGGCGTGGCAGATCTGGGCCTCGATGCTGATCGTCTCGCAGGTCACCAGCGCCCTGACGTACCTGCCGATGGGTTTCGTGGCCTCGCGGCCGGGCCTGGCGAAGCGGCCGTACATCGGCCTGACGTTTTTCTTCTTTGCGTCGTTCCCGGCGGTGCTGGCCTTGGCGGGGGGCCTCGCGCGGGCCGGGGTGGTGCCGGCGTGGTCGGTCGTGTGGGTGATGGCGGCGGCGTTCATCTTCATGGGGATGCGCGAGATCGGCGAGCCGGCGCGCAAGGCGATGATCGTGGACCTCATCCCGCCGGAAGAGAAGACGCAGTCGATCGGCATCTACTGGTCGGCGCGGTGCGTGGCGGTGATGCTCGCGCCGCTCGTGGGAGGCGCGATCTGGGTGGGGGCGAACCTGGCGGCAGGCATGCCGCCGGACGATCCCTCGGGACCGGGGCCGCTGGCGATGCTCGGGGCCTCGAGCCTATGCGGCATCGGCGGCGTCGTGTACTATTACGCCCGGTTCGGGAAGTAGGAACGTCGGGGGCGGCCTATGAAGAAACACGTCAGCTTCATCCTGATCGCGCTGGCGCTCGTGGCGGCGTCGGCGGCGCTCTACGTCCTCCACTACGCCCTCTTCGCCGATGCCCACCATATCTGGATCTATCTCGTCAGCGACATCGCCTTCCTGCCTCTGGAGGTCCTGCTGGTGGCGCTGGTCATCGAGCGGCTGCTCGCGCGCCACGAGCGGGCGCAGCTGCTGCGGAAGATGAACATGGTCATCGGCACGTTCTTCGGCGAACTGGGCACGCGGCTCCTCGGCGATCTGACGCCGGCCGTCGAAAGCCGCCATGAGATTCTCCCGGACCTCGCCATCCAAGCGGACTGGAAGCCGCGCGACTACCGGAAGGCGCTTCATCGCGTGGCGGAGTTCGACTTCCGCGTGAGCGCCGACCGGCTGGACCTGGCGGCGCTGAAGGCAACGCTCGCGGGCCGGCGGGACCTCGTGGTGATGCTCCTGGCGAACCCGAACCTCCTGGAACACGAGCACTTCACGGATCTCCTGTGGGCCGTGTCGCACCTGGGGGAGGAGCTTCAGGCCCGGCCGTCGCTCGAGAACCTTCCGCCGGCGGATCGCGAGCACCTCGCCGGCGACGTGAAGCGCGTCTACAAGGAGCTGGCCGCCGAGTGGCTCCGCTACTGCCGGCATCTCCAGAAGTCGTATCCGTACATCTTCTCGATTATCCTGCGGACGCACCCCCTCCAGGAGCATCCGTCCGCGACGGTGACGTAGGGCGGCAGGAGGGTCTCGTCATGGCCGGATGCGGCTGGCGTCGCGAAGGTAGGGGCACGGCATGCCGTGCCCTTACGGGATAAGCGCGCCATCTTCCGCACGAGCAGGTGTGGCACGGCCGGCTTGTCCGGCCGTGGGGAAGTCCTTCGACCGCTCCCACGGCCGGACAAGACCGGCCGTGGCACACCGCATGAGGCGCAGCGGGTCAGGAGACTCGCCGCGCCGTGTTCCCTGCGCTACCGATGCTCGTGCAGGTACTTGTCCACGGCGGCGGCCATCCGGCGGCCGAGAAGGATCGCGCGGACCACGAGCGATGCCCCGAGCACGGCGTCGCCGCCCGCGAAAATCCCGGCCACGTTCGTCATGCCGTCGTCGTCGACGGCCAGGTTGCCCCGGTCGTCGGTCTTCAGGCCCAGCTCGCCGATGATAGGACCGTGCTCCACGTGCACGAAACCGAGGGCGAGGAGCACCAGCTCCGCCTTCAACTCAAACTCCGAGCCGGGCACCTCCTTGAACGGGCGCCGTCCCGACGCGTCGGGCGGGGACCACGCGAGGCGCACGCACCTCATCCCGCGCACGCGGATGCCGAGGCCGAGGAACTCCTTCGTCTGGACGCTCCACATCCGCTCGCCGCCTTCCTCGTGCGAGGTGCTCGTGCGCAGGATGGTCGGCCACGTGGGCCACGGGTTGTCGGGCGAGCGATCGAGGGGCGGTTCGGGCAGAAGCTCGATCTGCGTGATACTCCGGGCGCCTTGGCGGCGGGCGGTGCCGACGCAGTCGCTCCCCGTGTCGCCGCCGCCGATCACGACCACGTTCTTGTCCCTCGCGAGGATCTCCTGGTCGAACGGGATGACCTCGCCGGCGTTGCGGCGGTTCTGCTGCGCCAGGTACTCCATCGCGAAGTGGATGCCCTCCAGTCCCCGCCCCGGGACCTTGAGGTCGCGCGGCTCGCGGGCGCCGGCGGTGATACAGATGGCCTCGAACTTCCTGAGGAGGTAGCGGACCGAGAGGTCGGCGCCGACCTCGACGCCGGTCTCGAACCGGACGCCCTCGGCCCGAAGCTGGTCGAGCCGCCGGTCGAGGATCCATTTCCCGAGCTTGAAGTCGGGGATGCCGTAGCGCAGGATGCCGCCCGGCGCCGCCGCCTTCTCGAAGACCACCACGTCGTGCCCGCGGCGGGCGAGCTGCTGCGCCGCCGCAAGGCCCGCCGGCCCGGAACCGATGACGGCCACGGACTTGCCGGTCTTGCGCTCGGCCGGCTGCGGCGCGATCCAGCCTTCGCGCCAGCCGCGCTCTACGATCTGGAGCTCCAGGTGCCGCACCGAGACGGGCTTTGAGTTGATCGACAGGCTGCACGCGGCCTCGCACGGGGCGGGGCAGAGGCGGCCGGTGATCTCCGGAAAGTTGTTCGTCGCGTGCAAGAGGTCCAGCGCCCGCCGCCACTGCCGGCGGTACACCATGTCGGTGAACTCGGGGATGCGGTTCCCCAGCGGGCATCCGAACGCGTGGCAGTACGGGATGCCGCAGTCCATGCACCGCGAGGCCTGGACCTCGGCCCGGTCGAGGGGCAGCGGCTGCTCGATCTCCTTGTAGTCCCCGACGCGCTCCGCCACCGGCCGCTTGGCCGGGTCCTCGCGCGGGTGTTCCAGGAAGCCGGTCGGCTTAGCCATGGTACACCTCCTCGGTGGCCGAGACGGTCTCGGTGTCGCGTTGCTCGCGGGCCTTCATGCGCGCCAGGACCTTGCGGTAATCGATCGGCATGACCTTCACGAAAAGCGGAAGATGCGCTTCCCAATCGTCGAGAAGGAACGCCGCCCGCCGGCTGCGCGTGTACTCGTAGTGTTTCTGGATGAGCGCCAGGAGCGCCTGTTTGTCCTCGTCGGTCCAGACGCTCTCCAGGTCGACCATGTCGAGGTTGGTCCGCGTGCCGAAGAGTTCGGACTCGTCGTACACGTACGCGATGCCGCCGCTCATGCCGGCCGCGAAGTTGTAGCCCGTCGCGCCCAGGACGGCCACCGTGCCGCCGGTCATGTACTCGCAGCCGTGGTCGCCGACGCCCTCGACGACGGCAGTCGCGCCGGAGTTGCGGACGGCGAACCGCTCGCCCGCGACGCCCGAGATGAAGACCTCGCCGCCGGTCGCCCCGTAGAGGACCGTGTTGCCGACGATGATGTTTTCGTGCGGCTGAAAGCGGGCCTCGGCCGGCGGCACGAGGATGATCCGCCCCCCCGACATTCCCTTGCCGAGGTAATCGTTGGCGTCGCCCTCGACGCGGATTGTGACGCCCGGGGCGAGCCACGCCCCGAGGCTCTGGCCCGCCGAGCCCTTGAAGAGAAGCTCGATGGTGTTATCGGGCAGGCCCTTCGCGCCGTAGCGTCGGACGATCTCGCCGCTCAGCCGCGCGCCGACCGTCCGGTGCACGTTGCGGATGGGCATCGCAACGCGGACAGGTTCCTGGCGATCGACCGCCGCCGCGCACCGCCGCAGAAGTTCGGAGTCGAGGCGTTTCTCAAGCTCGTGGTCCTGCGGCTTGACGCACCGGAGGGGGCAGTGCGGGGCGGTCGGCGGGCGCGCGAGGATCGCCGAGAAGTCCAGCCCCTTCGCCTTCCAGTGGTCGATGGCCACCCGCGCGTCGAGCCGCTCCGTGCGGCCGACCATCTCGTCGATCGTGCGGAAGCCCAGGGCCGCCATGTGCTCGCGCAGTTCCTGGGCGATGAAGCGGAAGAACCGCTCGACGTACTCGGGCTTGCCCGCGAAGCGCCGGCGAAGCTCCGGGTCCTGCGTCGCCACGCCGACGGGGCAGGTATTCATGTGGCACTTGCGCATCAGGATGCAGCCGAGCGTCACGAGGACCGTGGTGCCGAAGCCGAACTCCTCGGCCCCCAGAAGGGCGGCGATCGCCAAGTCCCGGCCCGTCTTGAGCTGCCCGTCGGTCTGGACGCGGAGGCGGTCGCGCAGGCGGTTCGCCACGAGCGTCTGCTGCGTCTCCGCCAGGCCGAGCTCCCACGGCAGACCCGCGCCGCGATCGTGCCCACGCCGACCTCCGAGACCAGCTTGACCGAGACGCGGGCCTCGGGATTCACGGTTTTCAAATCATAGATAAGTTGGGCCAGGTCCTCGATCGAGTAGATGTCGTGGTGCGGCGGCGGGGAGATGAGCGTCACCCCCGGCGTCGTGTGCCGCACGTACGCGATCTCCTTCGAGACCTTGTGGCCGGGCAGTTGGCCGCCCTCGCCGGGCTTGGCGCCCTGGGCCATCTTGATCTGGAGCTCGTCGGCGTTCACGAGGTACTCCGTGGTGACGCCGAACCGCCCCGACGCCACCTGCCTGACGGCCGAGCGGCGGCTGTCGCCGGAGGGGAGGGGGGTGTTCCGCGCCGGGTCCTCGCCGCCCTCGCCGCAGTTCGAGCGCGCGCCGAGGCGGTTCATCGCGATGGCGATCGTCTCGTGCGCCTCCTTCGAGAGCGACCCGAACGACATCGCCGACGACACGAACCGTTTCACGATCGACTCGACCGGCTCGACCTCCTCGATGGGCGCCGGCGTGCCCGGCACGAAACTCATCAGGCTCCGCAGCGTCACGCGCGAGCGCGAGCGGTCGTCGATGACCGCCGTGTACTGCTTGAAGAGCTTGTAGTCGTCCAGGCGCGTGGCCTGCTGGAGCTTGTAGATCGCCTCGGGGCTCCACAGGTGGTTCTCGCCGCCGACGCGGACGTGGTACTGGCCGCCCACGTCGAGGAGCGGATCGGGCGCGCCGCCGGGCGGAAAGGCGCGGCGGTGCATCGCGTGCACCTCGGCGGCAATCCCGTCGAGGCCGATCCCGCCCACGCGCGACGCCGTGCCGCAGAAGTACCGGTCGACCACCTCACGCGCCAGGCCCACCGCCTCGAAGATCTGTGCCCCGAAGTAACTGCGGATCGTCGAGATGCCCATGCGGCTGAACGTTTTCAGCAGGCCCTTCTTGACGGCCGTGATGTACTGGTCCGCCGCCTCCTCCGGCGTGGCCGGCCTTTCGAGGAGGTTCGCCTCGGCCAGTTG
This sequence comes from Planctomycetota bacterium, assembly GCA_026387055.1. Lineage (GTDB taxonomy): Bacteria > Planctomycetota > Phycisphaerae > FEN-1346 > FEN-1346 > JAPLML01. Next base: position 5,944 of record JAPLML010000303.1, read on the forward strand.
CCGCACCGTTGAGAACGCGGTGTGCGGGCAGACGGCGCCTGCGCCGTAGCCGATGAGGAGGGCGAAGTGCATGACCTCGCGGACCTCGCCGGTCTCGACGATGAGGCCGGCCCGCGTCCGCAGGCCGCGGCGCGTCAGGTGATGGTGCAGCCCCGCGGTCGCCAGGAGGGCCGGGATCGGCGCGCGGGTGGCGTCCATCCGCGCGTCGGTGAGGACCAAGAGGGTGGCGCCCTCGGCGATGGCCTTCTCGGCCTGCTCGAAGACCGAGTCGAGGGCGCGGGCGAGGGCCGCCCCGTTGGCGCCGGCGGGCATCAGGATGTCGATGTCGCGCGCGACGACGTCCGGCGGGCGGCCGCGGCGCAGGCGCACCATGTCCTCGGCCGTCAGGATCGGGTGCGGGAGCTTGAGGCGCCGCCCGTGCTCCGGCGTCTCGGCCAGGAGGTTCCGCTCCGGCCCCACGAAGTTCATGAGTGACATCACCAGCTCTTCGCGCAGCGGGTCGATCGGCGGATTGGTGACCTGGGCGAAGAGCTGCTTGAAGTACGCGAAGAGAAGCTGCGGCCGGTCCGAGAGCACCGCCAGCGCCGCGTCGTTGCCCATCGAGCCGACCGCCTCCTGGCCGCGCGAGGCCATCGGCGCGATCACCATCTGGAGTTCCTCTTCCGTGTAGCCGAAGGCGTGCTGCTTCGCGAGGAGCACCTCGGGCGGCTCGGCCGGAATCTCCGGCGGGTTGAAGAGGCCGCGCAGCTCGATCCGGTTGTCCTTCACCCACCGGCGGTACGGCCGCTGGCGCGAGACTTCGGCCTTGATCTCGTTGTCGGGCACGATGCGCTGTTGCTCGAGGTCCACGAGGAACATCCTGCCCGGCTGAAGCCGCCCCCGTTTCAGGATGCGGTCCGCGGGGAAATCCAGCACGCCCGTCTCCGACGCCAGCACCACGTAGCCGTCGCGCAGCACCGTGTAACGGCACGGGCGCAGGCCGTTGCGGTCGAGCGTGGCGCCGATGTACCGGCCGTCGGTGAAGACGAGCGCCGCCGGGCCGTCCCACGGTTCCATGATGGCCGCGTGGTACTCGTAGAAGGCGCGCTTGTCGTCGCTCATGTAGAACTTCGGCCCCCACGCCTCGGGCACCATCATCATGGCGGCGTGGGGGAGGCTGCGGCCGGCCAGGACCAGGAGCTCCAGGACGTTGTCGAAGATTGCGCTGTCGCTGCCGGCCTCGTCGATGATGGGCCGCAGCTTCGCCAGGTCGGCGCCGAAGAGGTCGCTCGCCAGGTCCGGCTCGCGGGCCCGCAGGTGGTTGATGTTGCCGCGCAGCGTATTGATCTCGCCGTTGTGACCGAGCATCCGCAGCGGCTGGGCCAGCCGCCACGTCGGGAACGTGTTGGTGCTGTACCGCTGGTGGATGACCGCGAACGCGCTCGCGAACTCGCTTTCCTCGAGGTCCGGGTAGAACGCCGTGAGCTGCGTGCCGCGGAGCATCCCCTTGTAGACCACCGTGCGGCTCGAGAGGCTGGCGACGTAGAACGGCGAGGCGTCGACGCCGGTCCAGGAGTCGACCTCCTTCTCGGCCCGGCGTCGGATGACGTAAAGCTTCCGCTCGAAGGCCCCGGGGGCGACGCGGCCGAGGCCGATGAGCATCTGGCGGACCGCCGGCTGCGTCGCGCGGGCCAGCTCGCCCAGGTGGCCGCCCGAGGTCGGCACGTCGCGCCAGCCGAGGACTTCGGCGCCTTCCTCGCGTGCCGCCGTCTCGAGGGCGCCCTCGCAGCGCTTGGCGAGCAGGGCGTCGGTGGGCAGGAACACCATCGCCACGCCGTAGGCGCCGGCGTCGGGAAGCGCCAGGCCGCGCGCCTGGCAGGCTTTGCGGAGAAACGCGTGGGGGATCTGGAGCAGGAGGCCGGCCCCGTCGCCCGTAGCCTTGTCGGCGCCGACGGCGCCGCGGTGTTCCAGGTTCACGAGGACCTGGACCGCGTCCTTCACCACGTGATGACGCGGCTTGGCATCGAGGTGGGCCACGAAGCCCACGCCGCAACTGCCGTGCTCGTACGCGGGGTCGTAAAGCCCGCGCGGCACAGGATGCCCGGCCGCATGGTTCGGCCTCGTGCGGCAGTTCATGAGTCGTACCCCCTGACGGCTTGCGTGTAACCCGGTGCTGCCAACTCCGGTGCGGATGGGCGGCGGACCCACGGGGCTGGCCTCGGCGGCCCGATAGCCGGTTGCGTGGGCCGGATCGCGGGACGTCGGGGCGCAAGGCCGATGGGCCAATCACTCCATTGTAGGCGTCCCCCTTCCCGAAAGCGACCTCCCTGGTTTCATGTCATTCCTTCCAACTGTTCGCCGGCGAAGCCCCGAGATACCGCGGGGCGCCCCTGAGCGGGGCGCCCCTTGGCCACGCAAGAGGGGGGTACGACCCTCAGGTGCATACGGCCATGTCCCCGCCGTCTTGCCGCGAGTGCCTCGCCGTGCGGTCAACTGTCATAGTACAGGAAGAACTCGTACGGGTGCGGCCGCAGGTGCATCTCGTCGAGTTCCTTCTCGCGCTTCCACGCGATCCACGCCTCAATGAGGTCGGGCGTGAAGACGTCGCCCGCCAGCAGGAACTCGTGGTCCTTCTCGAGGGCCACGACCGCCTCTTCGAGCGAGCCGGGCGTCTTGGGCGTCTCGGCCAGCTCCTCCTTCGTCATCTCGTAGATGTCGCGGTCGAGGGGCTTGCCCGGGTCCATCTGCTTCTCGATGCCGTCGAGGGCCGCCATCAGGATGGCCGAGAACGTCAGGTACCCGTTGCACGACGGGTCGGGGCACCGGAACTCGACGCGCTTGGCCTTCGGGCTGGCCGAGTACATTGGGATGCGGCAGGAGGCCGAGCGGTTCCGCGCCGACAGGCACAGGTTGACCGGCGCCTCGAAGCCCGGCACCAGGCGGCGGTAGGAGTTCGTCGTGGGCGCCGCGAAGGCCAGGATCGCCGGGGCGTGTTTCAGGATGCCGCCGATGGC
>JAPLML010000605.1 GCA_026387055.1 Planctomycetota bacterium
GCAAGCTGCTCTGGCAGAAGCCGGTCGAGACGCCCGTCGGCGCCGCCATGGAGCCGCCCGAGGTCCTCGAAGACACCGGCTTCGCCTGCCCGACCACCGCGACCGACGGCCGGCGGGTCGTCGCCATGTTCGCCAACGGCGACATCACCTGCTTCGACTACGCCGGCAAGCGCCTGTGGGCCCGGAACCTGGGCCCCATCAAGAACTCGTATGGCTATGCGTCTTCGCTGAGCATGTACCGCGGCACGGTCCTCGTGCTCCTGGACCAGGGAACGCCGGGGAAGACGAACTCCAGCCTCCTGGCGCTCCACCTGGGGACCGGCAAGACCGCGTGGGAGACGAAGCGGCCCGTGCCGAACTCGTGGGCGACGCCTGCCCTCGTCAACACCGGCCAGCGCGAGGAGTTGATTACGTGCGCCCGGCCGTGGGTCATCTCTTACGACCCCGCCTCCGGCAAGGAGCTGTGGCGGGCCAAGGTGCTCGACGGCGACATCGCCCCGTCGCCCGTGGGCGGCGGAGGCATGATCTTCGCCGTCAACACCGGGGCGAAGCTCGCCGCCATCCGCGCCGGCGGCCAGGGCGACATCACCGCCACCCATGTCGCGTGGACGGCCGAGGACGGCCTGCCTGAAGTCGTCTCGCCCTTGACGGACGGCAAGATCGTGCTCCTGGTGACCACCGACGGCACGCTGACCTGCTACGCCGCCGCCGACGGCAAGAAGCTGTGGGACAAGGAGATGGATGCCATCTTCCAGTCCTCCCCCACGCTGGTGGGCGACACGATTTACCTGATGACCGAGAAGGGCGTGATGCTCACCTTCGGCGCCTCGGCCCAAGGCTACAAGGAACTCGGCAAGGCCGACTTGGGCGAGCCGGCGAACTCGAGCCCCGCGTACCTCGACGGCCGCATTTACATACGCGGGAAACACAATCTGTACTGTATCGGCAAGAAAGAAGCCGCTACCAGCCCCGCACGTTAGTGCGGCGACTAGCCCCCCACGGTAGTGGGGGGTATCTGTGGAACATGAGATGGCCGAACTGGACCTCAAATTCGTCGACGAAGCCGTCGCCCGCCTGGACCGCGGGCCGGAGGCGGCCATCCCCATCCTCCAGGCCCTCCAGGACCACTACCGCTATCTGCCAGAGGCGGCGCTGCGGCGCGTCTGCGAACTGACCCAGATCACGCCCGCCCAGATCGCAGGCATCGGCACCTTCTACAACCAGTTTCGCCACCGGCCGATGGGCCGGCATCTCGTGAGCATCTGTCACGGCACGGCCTGCCACGTCAAGGGCTCCGTGCCGGTGCACGATGCCTTGCACCGCCACCTGGGCATCACGGGCCCGGAGGACACCGACCCGCAGGGCCTGTTCACGGTGCAGAAGGTGGCGTGTCTCGGCTGCTGCACGCTCGCCCCCGTGATGCAGATCGACGGCGTGACGTATGGCCATCTGACGCCTGACCGCGTGCCGGAGGTGCTCGAGGATTTCCTGGACCTCGCCCGCCGCGGCGCCGCCCGCCCGCGCTCGGAAGAAACGGCCGGCCCCCGCGACGACATGGGCGAAATCCGCATCGGCCTCGGGTCCTGCTGCATCGCGCGCGGCAGCGGCGGCGTCCAGGAGGCCCTCCAGGAGGCGGTGGACGAGGCGGGCGCCGGCGCGGTGGTCAAGCGGGTCGGGTGCGTGGGCATGTGCCACCAGACGCCCCTGGTCGAGGTGATTCCGCCCGACGGGCCGTCCGCCCTGTACGCCCAGGTCCTGGCCCAGGACGCCAAGGGGATCGTGCTGAGGCATTTCCGGCCGCGCGGCATCGCCGGGCGCCTGCGCCGCTCGCTCTCGCGGACGCTCGACGTGCTGCTCTCGGACGAGGCGTGGGAACCGGTCACGCGCCGCACGATCGCGCCGGCGGACCCGC
>JAPLML010000129.1 GCA_026387055.1 Planctomycetota bacterium
GTTCAAGGGCGTCAATCCCAATGAGCAACTGGTGGAGATCAACGTGCGGCGAACGGTTTTCTACCCGGAAAAGCCGGGCATGAACTACATCACCGTGCGCGGGTTCACGCTGCGCCATGCGGCCACGCCGTGGGCGCCGCCCACGGCCGAGCAGGTCGGCTTGGTCGGCACGCATTGGAGCAAAGGCTGGATCATCGAGAACAACGTGATCAGCCACTCGATTTGTTCGGGAATCGCGCTGGGAAAATACGGCGACGAGTGGGATAACAAGTCGGCCAACTCCGCCGAGGGCTACGTCAAGACCATCGAGCGCGCCCTCAAGAACGGCTGGAACAAAGAGACCATCGGCCACCACACCGTCCGCCACAACACCATCTCGCACTGCGAACAGGCGGGCATCGTCGGCAGCCTGGGCGCCGTGTTCAGCACCGTTACCGGCAACACCATCCATGACATCCATGTCCGGACGCTGTTCTCGGGAGCCGAGATGGCGGGCATCAAGTTCCACGCCGCCATTGATGTCGAGATCAGCCGCAATCACATCTACCGGACCTGCCGGGGCCTCTGGCTGGACTGGATGGCGCAGGGCACGCGCGTGACCGCAAACCTCTTCCACGAAAACCAGAGCGAGGACTTGTTCGTCGAGGTGGATCACGGACCGTTCCTGGTGGATAACAACATTTTCCTTTCGCCGACGACCCTGCTCGTCGTGTCACAAGGCGGCGCCTATGTCCACAACCTGATCGCCGGGGGAATCCGTGTGAACGACTTCGATGGCCGCCAGACCCCGTTTCACAAGCCACATTCCACCGAACTGGCGGGGATGCACGACAACCCGTGCGGCGATGACCGCTACTACAACAACCTGTTCGTGGAACGCGGCGATTTGAGCCATTACGATGCGGCGCGATTGCCCGTGTGGATGAACGGCAATGTGTTCCTCAAGGGCACCAAACCCTCCAAGCATGAAACCGATCCGCTGCTCAAACCTCAATTCGATCCGGCGCTCAAACTGGTCGAGAAGGCCGACGGCTTCTACCTGGAAGTCAAGTTCGACAAAGCCTGGGCCGGCGAAAAAACACGCAAACTCGTGAACACCGAACTGCTGGGCAGGGCCGCCATCCCCAATGTGCCCTATGAACGCCCCGATGGCACGCCGATTCGCGTTAGCACCGACTATTTCGGCAAGAGCAGAAATGAAACGAATCCAACACCGGGGCCATTCGAAAATGCCGGAACCGGTCCGCCCGCCCTCAAAGTCTGGTGATAGGAAGAAGACAGCCATGAAGCGTCCGATTCTCGCGCTCTTCGCACTGCTGCTGGTCCCGCTGGCTGTGCTACACGCCGCCGAAACGCAGGCGCAACAGGACGCGCGGCTGGTCGTATCGGCCCGACGGCCGCACACGCAGCTTCGAGGAATGCGTGCAGATGCTGGCGAGCTGCGCGACCGGCGACGGCAACCTGCTGCTCAACGTCGGCCCGTTGCCGACGGGCGAAATCGCCGCCGAACAGCAAGCGGTCGTGCGGCAGATCGGCGCGTGGCTGGTCCGGCACGGCGAGAGCATTTACGCCACGCGCGGCGGCCCGTTCCGCAACGGCGAGTGGGGCGGCGCGACCTTTCACGACAAGGCGGTTTATCTGCATGTCTTCCGCTGGACCGGCGACACGCTGCGACTGCCGCCGCTGAAGGCGAAGGTCTTGCGCGTCGTTGCGCTCACCGGCGGAGAGCCGCGGTGTGAGCAGACGCCCGGGAACCTGATCGTCACGCTGCCGGAGGCGCAGCAGGACAAGACCGACAGCATCATCAAACTCGAAGTCGACGCGCCGGCCGCCGGCGAGTTCGTGAACGGCAAGCCGCTGGAGGTTTCAGAGCCGGCGGCGTTGCGGCTCGATTCGCCGCTGGACTATCAGGTTTTCCAGCGGCGAACACGCACGGAAGGAATCGTCCGCGTCAGCGGCCGCGCGCCCGAGGGGACAGAAAAGGCCGAGGTGCAGTTCGGCGGCGACTGGCTGCCCGTCGAGTTCAACACGCACGACGGCACGTTTCGAGCTGAAGTGAAGATGTCGCCCGGCGGCTGGCATGTCTGCCGGACGCGCGCGACCGGAAAAGGGAAGCTCCTGGGCGCGGCCGAAGTGCCTCACGTCGGCGTCGGCGAAGTGTTCGTCGTCGCGGGACAGTCCAATTCCGCAGACCACGGCGCGGAAAAGCAGAAGACGAAGACCGGCCTCGTCGCGGCCTTCGATGGCAAACGCTGGCGGCCCGCCAACGACCCGCAGCCCGGTGCCAGCGGCGGCTCTGGACGATCGTCGGTCTTGTCACGCAACTCCCCAGCGGCGAATGGGAGAGCAAGCGTCGACGCTCTCATCACCTCGCTGCGCATGGCCTTGGCTTCCGAATCCGTCAGCCGGTTACCGGAGATCACAGCCGCTGACACCCGTCACTCACCCTGCAGACCCCGGATGGAGTTTTCGGGACGCACAGGGGGTGGAGTGCGGGAGCAGGGCGCAGACAGGGCATAGGCGGAGGGCGTGCTCGTCAACACTGGTTCCTCGAACCACTGCGCGGGAAAACGGCGGTTGTCGCGACAACCGGAAGGGCGGTTTCGAACGGTTTGTGCGGTTCCAGCAGTATTCCGTTTTCGTCTGCAAGTGATTTGAGCAACTGTAATTACGGCAATGGCAAGAACTTACGGCGAAAAGCCCCAAAGAATTTGAAGACCAGGAGCGACACCAGTCGCCTGTCACCTCCGCCTCAGCCGGCGCGGTGCTTCTCGTAGAACATCATAACGGGCGATCCGCCGAACGCAATGGCGATCCAGGCGGCCTCGTCGATCTCCTCCTGCGAAAAGCCCATCTTGCGGGCCTTGGCGATGTGGGTCTTGACGCACGGCTCGCACCGCGCGAGGACCGACAGGGCCAGCGCAACGGCCTCCTTCGTGGCGGCGTCCAGCGCACCCGGCTGGGTCGCCTCTTTCATGAACTCCTGGAACTTCCGCCGGACTTCCGTCACGCCCCCCTGGGGCGCCGCCGCGGCCCCGCCGCCCTCGTGCCCCTCCGGGCAGCAGCAGGAATCGTCGCCCTCTTTCGCCATGGCCTCTTTCTCCTCGCCTGCCGGACTCCCGCAGCAACTCGGATCCGCGCAGCAACCCCTGCTCTCCACCGGGTCGGCGGCGGCCGCTACGGCCGCTCGGACCTCCAGGGTCTCCGAGATGGGCCGCTCGCCCCTCGTCTCGAGGAACACGCGGCCGGAGCCTCGGCCGCGCACCTTGCCGATGATCGCCGCCCCGGCGATGCCGTCCGCGTGGAGCTGTGCCACAAGCCTGCCCGCCTCGCGCTCGGCCACCGCGATCAACAAGCCGCCCGACGTCTGAGCATCCATGCACACATCCAGCATCGTATCCGACACGTTCCCGCCGAGCGTCACCACGGCGCCGCACGATTCGCGGTTCCGCTCCACCGCACCGGGGATCACCCCCTGCGACACGCACGCGAGGACGCCCGGCAGGAGCGGCAGGTCGTCCCACATGATCTCCACGTCGACGCCGCTGCCCGCCGCCATCTCCGCCAGGTGCCCCATGAGGCCGAAGCCGGTCACGTCGGTGCACCCGTGCGCACCGAACTGGATCATCCGCTCGGCCGCCGTCTTGTTCAGGGCCGTCATCGACCGGGCCGCCGCCTCCACCGACCCCGGCGGGGCGCGGTCGATCTGGGCCGCAAACGCCACGATGCCCGTGCCCAGGGGCTTCGTCAGGATGAGCACATCGCCCGGCCGGGCGCCGGCCCGCAGCGTAACGCCGCCGCGGAGGATCTCGCGCAGCGCCCAGTCCGGCACCGTGCGGATCGGGAAGCCGACGATGGAGAGGGCCGTGAGGGGCTTGCCGCCCATCGCGTAGATGTCGCTGACGGAGTTGGCCGCGGCGATCTGGCCGAAGGTGTACGGATCGTCGACCGAGGGCGTGAACACGTCAACCGTCTGGACGATGGCCGTGCGGTCATCGAGTTGGTAGACGCCGGCATCGTCGCCCGCCGCCGCGCCCACGAGCACGCGCGGATCGCTCGGGAACCGGAGGCCGCCGAGCACCTCCTTGAGGGCCGCCTGGTCGATCTTCGACGCGCACCCGGCATTCTCGACAAGGCGCGTCAGGCGGACCGGCCCGTCGGCCGCCTCCAGCCGCTCGCCCGCGCAGAGGCAGACGTCGCGCTCCTTCAGCACGTCGCACGGGCACGGCTTCTTGGGGTCGCAGATGCAGTGGCCGAGGCGGATGGACCGCTGCATCACGCGCTTGCGCTTCGCCAGGTCCTTCATTCGGAGGCCCTCAGATTCACCAAAACCCATGTATTCGGGCGTCCCTCAGGCGAGGGGCCAGCCCGCGGCGACGGTCAACCGATTGGTGCGCGGCGGGTCAAGGTACGTGTTTGGCGTGAGTGGCACGGTCACAGCCTGCCCGCCGCGGCGGGCGCCGTTGCGTGACCGTGCTTGCTCCCCCACGTGACCATGCACGGCCACGCAACAGCGCGTGGCCGTGCCACCCGGCAATCTGGCATGACGCTAAACACGTACGGGTCAAGAGACCGGCCGCGCTCCATCCACGCGCTCGCCACTGCAAAAAAGCAGGAGAGGGAAAGAGCGCTTTCCCTCCCCTGCCGTCACTCGCGTCTCAAAGGTGCGATTACTCGACCGTAAAGGAGTTCTCTTCGGTCTTGTACTGGAACGGCCCTGCGATGGCCACCTGCACCGAATACTTTCCCTTGAGCGATGGAGGTACTCGCCACGAGTACCGGCAGGTGCCACCTCAGCCATACTCAAACGCGCCCTGGGTGATCGTCGTGCCCTTCTCATCCACGATCTTGAACTGCGGCTTCGGACCGACGCTCAGGCCCTTCATGAGCGTGTTGGGGGCATAGACCTCGCCGGACTTTCCGACGATCGCCATGCCGATGAGGGCGGGCTTCCCGCCGGCGCCGCTCGGGTTGGAGACCGAGACCTTGATCGTGAAGGGCTGGCCGGCCTCGATGTTCGTGACCTGCCCCTCGGCCACGATGATGTCTTTCAGCTCGCCGAACGGCCCGGTGCTCTTGATGGTCCAGATCTCCCCCGGGCCTTTGGCGCCGCAGGTGATGCGGGCGGGCGTGTAGGTCCCCGGCGCCAGGGGGACCTCCTTGCCGTTGGGCACCGGCGCCGGTGTAGTGCCGATCTTGAGTTCCAGGGCAACTCCCGGCGACACCACCTTAATCGTACCCTTCGTCGCGGACTGCACTGTGAAAGCAGCCGCGAGACAGAAAGCCACTGCAACGGCGAGCGAGATTTTTCTCATAGTCGGTACTCCTTAGCGCAGGGCCTCTCCGATCAGTCTACTCCAAGTATAATACGAATCCTCCCCCGTCTATTGCAACAATTTATTTGACGTTGTACCACTCCTGGTAGTTCACAAAAAATCCCGCAGACCGCAAGACCAGGGCTCGCGGGGTGACATGGCCAGTCGCCGCGGCGACCCCGCGGCGGCGCGCGCCTTGGCGTAGCCATGCCACCCGTCATTCGACGCTCGACACGCCAGAGATTCTACAAAGCCTTCGTGTACACCACTTTCGCGTCGCCCGCCACATAGAAATCGGCGATCCGGGCCGCCTCGCGGTAGCCCATATCCAGGTAGAAACCCCGCGTGGGATCGTAGACCGGCCGGCCTGAGGTCTCGACCACGGCCAGGCGGCCCCCGCGCTCAGCGATCCGCTCTTCGGCAAAGACCATGAGGGCCGCCCCGATGCCCTGCCGCTGAGCATCCGGCGCCACTACGATCCAGTAGATGTCGAACGTGCCGATCGTGCACGGCGTCGGGCCGAAACAGACCCAGCCGACCGCCGCCCCGGATTCGTCCTCGGCCACCAGCGACTGGTAGTGGCCGGGGGGCCCCTTCGCCAAGGCGTCGTCCAGAAGCTCCTGGGCCACGGCCACTTCGTCGGCGCGGAAGAACCCGGTCCGGGCGACGAAGGCCAGAACGGCGTCGCGGTCGCCCGGCTCGCTCCAGCGAATCCGGAGAAGAGCCGACAAGGCCCGAGGCTTCCTCGTTGCGCGAGACTGGGCTGGCCGGTCGAGACGACCGCAGGCGTCCCGCACCGCCGAACCGACGAACTCCTCGAAGGGAATGCCTGCCGCCTCGAGCGCCGCCGAGAAGCCCGCGTCGTCCGCGATGTCCGGATTGGCATTGACCTCCAGGATCATCGGCCGGCCCCGGGCGTCCAACCGGAAGTCCACCCGCGCGTAGCCCGAGCACCCCACGGCGTCCCATGCGGCGCGGGCCTGGCGCCGCATGGCCCCGGCCTGGCGGGCCGTCAGGCGGGCGGGGATGATCCGCGGGGTGTGGCGGTACTCAAACGATTCGGGGAGCCATTTCGCGGCGTAGTCGACAATGCGGGGCTTGCCGGCGGGAAACGCGGAGAACATGATTTCCGCAATCGGCAGGACCTCGACTCGCCCGCGGCGCTCGAGCACCGAGACGTTCAGCTCGCGCCCCGCGATGAACTGCTCGACCATCGCCGGCTGGCCGAACTCGCGGTGCACCCGCGCGACCGCGCGCCGGAGGGCCGCACCGGCCTTCGCAACGACCGACGCGGCGTCGATGCCTTCACTGGCGTCCAGGCACACCGGCTTGACGATGTAAGGGCCGCCCGGCAGGCGCGCGGCCGGCGCGTTCTCGCCCACCGGGACCACGACGGCGAGCGGGGACGGGAGGCCCGCCGCCTGGAGCAACGCCTTGGTCCGCCCCTTGTCCTGCGCGAGGAGCAGGCATGGCGAATCGGCGCCGGTGCATCCCTTGTCGAACGCCCGGCAGAGGGCCGGCACGGCGCCGGCATCAAAGGGACGACCCGAGAAGCCTTCAACAAGATTAAATACCACTTCCTCCGGCGCCGCCGCCAGAGCGCCGGGCACGTCCGTCAGGCGGGCCACGCCCACGGTCCGGTGCGCCAGGCCCAGCCGGTCAAGCGCGGCCGCGACGGCTTTCGTCTCCTCCAGGACGCCCGCGTCGCTCTCGCGCCAGACGGCCGGAGCCCCGTACGTGTCCGGCGTGCCCTGGAGGGTGCCACGGCTTGCTCGCAAGCCGTGCGTCCGACACCCGG
>JAPLML010000736.1 GCA_026387055.1 Planctomycetota bacterium
GAAACAAGTGACTCGCCCGCGCGCGACTGGCAGTCGGGCGGGCCGAGGAGCGCCCCGTCGCGACTGAGGAGATCAAGGACGCCGGCTTCGGCGCCGCGCTCGACGGCAACCGCGATCTCATGGGCGTCGCCGGTGAAATGCACCGGCCAGCCGCCCAGGCGGACGAACTCGATCGCGCCGCCGCCGACGGAGTTGGCCCTCGCGTGAATCCGGCGGCCCTGGGCGGAGGACAGTTCGATGTCCACGGCGTTGGGATGGTCCGCCTCGGCCAGCCGGCGAACGGCGAACTCGATCTTCAAATGGGCGTCGGCCGCCGCCTTCAGAGCATCCAGGAAGCGCTCGTCGGTGATGGACCAGCCCATGAGGCCGGCGGCAAAGGCCAGGTCGGCGCCCTGCTCGCGGTAGCACTTCGCGTAGGAACCGTCGGCGTCGAAAGCCACCGCCGCCGCCGACGGATCGCCGCCCAGCAGCGATCGCGCCAGGGCGCCGATGTGGAACGCCCCGGCGGTGTGCGAACTCGATGGCCCGCGCATCACGGGACCGATGACGTGGTTGAATATACTGGCCAGCTTCATGGATCGCCCCACCAAGGGAGAAGGACGGCGCGGCCCGACGGCCGATCGAGCGCCGTCAGGCGTTCAGCCCGGCCAGATCCACCTCCAGCCGCTTGTTCTCCTTCAGGAGATCGGCCATCGTGAGGTACCGGCCGCGGGCGGAGGCCTCGCGGCCGAGGATGGCGGTCAGGGTGCCGTCGACGGCGCGCCGGACGGTCGGGTTCTCGAAATGATTCTCGGTGATATTTCGATGGAACTCGGCAATGTTCTTGATCGCGCCCTGGTCGTAGATGCTGCCGCACGTGCCGACGTAGTGTTTCGGGCCGCCGCGCACGTAGACCTTGCCGCCGTACTGGATGTGGCCGGTGGCCGCGAAGCCGAGGAAGCTGGCCGCCAAGCTGGTGAGGTCGACGTTGTTGTCCAAGGCCTGGACGACGTGGGTCCAGACGAGGCCGTCGTCGAAGTCGTACACCACGCCGGCGCAGTCGGTGCGGTCGCCCTGCGGGTTGGGCCGGCAGATCCGCGACCGGCCCGACGCGCCGACCGGGCGCCTGCCCAGGACCCAGATGACGCCGTCGATGATGTGGATGTCGAAAGAGACGATGTTGTCGCCGCCGAGGGCGATGTCCGACAGCCAGATCTCGCCGCGCAGCCGGCTCTCGAGGGTCGCCGTCTTGGGCGGGTCGGCCCACGCGCCGGAGAGGCCGAAGGACACGATGTGCGCCAGCCCGCCCAGCCCGCCCTCGCGGATGCGAGTGGCCACCTCGATGTTCGGCTCCTCGGTCGGAAGCTGGTAATCGACCAGGAAGCACCGCTGCTTCGCGGTCGCCTCTCGGCCGAGGGCCTCGATCGCCAGGCACCCCGGCACGTCGACCGCGATCGGCTTGGCCATGTACACGTGCAGGCCGGCCTCGACGGCGGCCTTCGCCTGTTCGGCGTAAAAGTACGGCACGTCGATGATGACGATGGCCTCGATGCCGCTGTCGATCAGCTTCTTGTAGCCCGAGAGACCCGGGAACCGGCGGGCCTTGTCGACGCCGAGGACGTCGCCGCACTGATTGGCGGTCTCCGGGAAGTAGTCGGCCACGCCCCACATGTCGTAGCCGCCGTGTTGCTTGAAGAGATTGGCGATCCAACTGCCGCGGCCACCCAGGCCGACAATGCCCAGCTTGACCTTCCGCTTGATCTCCGTGGCCGGCGCGGCAGCGGGGGCGGGGCTCTCGGCCGCGCGGCCCGGCAAGGCCGCGAGCAGCGAGGCCGCCGCCGTCCCCGCCATGAAGGTCCGCCGGGAGACGATGGCCGAAGTGCTCTTCTCGTTCGAAGCATGCGGCGTGCTCATGAAAGGCTCCTTGATTGGTGTGCAGCGGGTCTGCCGGCCCGCATGTATTCAGCATCGCCCTTCTTCATGTGCCGCGGGCCGCCCCCGACCCGTGGTTATCATAGCCGTTCTTCCGAATTGCGTCACAACTGTTTGAAATAGGCGACTGTCCCTCTTCGCCCCGAATTCCCTACAACGCCGGCGCACGATTGGGTCAGGAAGCTGTTCCTGACTGGCCACCTTTGCTCCTGTCATCACTGCCCGGCTTGGACTTTGGGGGAAGGTCTTTGTAGTAGTATTCGATCTTGGCGGGCTTAGGCCACGCCAGATCGACCGGCACGTTGTTCCTGGGTTTTCGAATCCCGGGTTTGTCTTTGACCCAAACCTGTCTCGTTTTCTCGTCAACCTTCTCGACGGTGGCCGAGTGCTGGATATCTCCATTCCCGTCGCGATACACCACCACGTCCCCTTGTTGGACCCTTTCGCCGGCGCCTCTCCTCTTGTAAGCGTCGCCCTTAAGGAGCAAGTCAACCTCCGAGTTGTCGATCCAGCACTCGCCCTGGGCGAACGTGTAACCGTGGGAATCCGCGTCATACTGCTTGTCGTGGCTCAAGTTCCTGTACGCAAGAATGATGGTCTTGCCATCATCGCACTCGAGCGTGCATGGCTGCGTGTTGTAGTCCCCGTCGCATGGAGCGTCGCGGCCTTCCGCCTGTGCTTCGCTAACAGGGGGCAGCGGCCGGGTGCGTGACCGAGATACGCGGCCCCGGATGAAGAGCCACCGCACGCTGCTCTCCGGTGGGAGAGGGTCTTCGAACCAGCCATCGTCCTTGATAATGCCAGCGTTCCAGCCGGAGGGCAATGGCACGTAGTATGACCATCCCGGCTCCCTTACCAGCCGCGCCTTGGCCAGCGCAAGGACCTGGCCCAATGACATGCCTATCTTCACGCCCTCTGGGGTCTGGAACGAGGGGTCCTTGGTATCCTGGTTCACGATGACCTCATCGTCGTCCACACAGACACTGATGGATATTCCATCCACCTCGGCTTCGTAGGCCCGGCGGCTCTGGGCGGACGCTACAATAAGCTGGCCCACCGGCCTGGCGGGTGAGACTGCGCAGATCCTCTTTCCCAGCAGCGTCCCCTTCGGGAGGGTCTGTGCGCACCCACCGCAAAGCATCGGCGCCAGGATCGCCAGTAACGTGCTGACCCTCGCGGCACGCCCCCACCATTCATCCGTACGCGCACACGCTTTGAGCTCCATCGCTGAACCTCCACCGCTCATCCCACCCAAAGAAACCCAAAAGCGCCGACTCCTTCCTCCAACTGGTGTAAGGTGGCTATTGTGTCGTCACTCCGTCACTTCGT
>JAPLML010000263.1 GCA_026387055.1 Planctomycetota bacterium
GGGGCACCTGTCGGAGTACCTGCCGTGGTTCCGCAAGAACCGGAAGGCCCTGGACCTGTACTGCGACGAGCCCTCCTTCGGCGGCGAGAGCGGCGCCTACTACAAGTATTCCAAGGCCCTCGCGGCGAAGTACGCCAAGCATGATCCGCTGGAGTTCGAGACCGCCAGAATCGAGTCGCGGAGCGTCGAGTACTGCTCCTACATCCTGGAGGCGGTCGTGACGGGCAAGCCGTTCCGCCTCATGGGCAACGTGCCGAACCGCGGCTACATCACGAACCTGCCCGACGGCTGCTGCGTCGAGGTGCCGACGTATGCCGATGACACGGGCCTGCACCCGACGCGCCTCGGCGCCCTTCCGCCGCAGCTCGCCGCCTGCTGCATGACCAACGTGAACGTGCAGATCCTGTCGGCCGAGGCGGGCCTCGCCGGCGACACCGAGCACATCGTGCACGCCATCGCCCTCGACCCGCTCACCAGCGCGGTCCTGACGCTGAAGGAAGTGCGCGAGATGTGCTCCGAGATGCTCGAGCGAGAGCGCGAGTGGCTGCCGCAGTTCAAAGGCAAGAAGATCGCGCCGAAGCCGACCATCAACATCCCGCCGAACTGCAAGCCCGTCGCCGTGCCGCTCGACCCGGCCCTGGCGATCAACAAGCGCTTCGCGACGCTCATCGAACAGAAGACCGATTGACGAAAACGCGCACTTGGCCGCCCAGCTTGCCGAAGACCCGCCGCGGCGACCTGGGCGCGTGTGGCGAGGACCTCATGACGAACTGCTGCATGCGAATCGCCCTCGCCCTGCTTGCCGCTGGCGTGCTTGTGGCGGCACAGGCGGGCGAACCGAACAAAGGAGCCGGCGCCATGCGTCCCTTGATGTTCCAGAAGATCAAGATCTCCGACGAGCGGTACGAGTCGGCCGGCGTCTTCGACGTCGATAACGACGGCCATCTCGACATCGTCTCGGGGGGCTTCTGGTATCCCGGCCCGAAGTTCGACAAGCCCTGCACCGTCGGCCCGGTGCGGGCCGAGGGCGAGTACTTCGACGATTTCTCGACCATCCCCATGGACGTCAACGGCGACGGCTACACCGATTTCGTCACCGGCGGTTGGTGGGGCAACACCGTCCGCTGGCGCGAGAACCCCAGGGGCGATCCCGGGAAGGTCTGGACCGAACACGTCGTCGCCCAGGTCGGCAACGTCGAGACGACCCGCGCGTGGGACGTCGATGGCGACGGCCGCCCGGAGATCGTCCCCAACACCCCGGGCGGGCCGCAGCGCGTCTACAAGCTGATCACCGACGCGGCGGGGAAGGGTGCGGGCAAGTTCGCCGAGCACATCGTGTACGACAAGCCCTCCGGCCACGGCTTCGGCTTCGGCGACTTGAACGGCGACGGCCGCGGCGACATCGTCCGGGCGAAGGGGTGGCTGGAGGCGCCCGAGAAGCCGCTCGGCGGCGCCAAGTGGATCTTCCACGAGGAGTTCGACCTGGGCTCGGCCTCGTGCCCCGTCATCGTCGCCGACGTGAACGGCGACGGCCTGGCGGACCTCATTGTCGGGCAGGCCCACGGCTACGGCCTCGACTGGTACGAGCAGCGGCTGGAGGGTGGCAAGCGCAGGTGGATCAAGCACCCCATCGATCCCGCGAACAGCCAGTACCATGATCTAGTCTGGATCGACATCGACGGCGACGGCCGGCCGGAGCTCGTGACCGGCAAACGCTACCGCGCCCACTGCGGCAACGATCCCGGCGAGTTCGACCCGTGCGGCATTTACTACTTCAAGTGGACCGGCGAGGGCTTCGCCAAGCAGGTCATCGACTTCGGCCAGCCGCGGGTCTGGGGCGGGCCGGCCGATCAGCCGGCGGCGGGCAAGGGCTGCGGCATCCAGTTCCAGGTGGTCGATCTCGACGGCGACGGCCGCCTCGACGTCGTCGCCCCCGGCAAGGACGGCCTGGTCCTCTTCAAGAACCTCGGCTTCGCGCCGACGAAGTAGGACGTTTGACGGTCGCGTCGTTTAGCCGTCGCCGGTGTACGTGTCTAGCGTGGGTGGCACGGCCACGCGCCGTTGCGTGACCGTGCTTGCTCCCCCATGTGACCATGCACGGCCA
>JAPLML010000320.1 GCA_026387055.1 Planctomycetota bacterium
CGGGCGGGCTTGTCCAGGATCAGGTCAGCCATCAGCCAGGACCGCGCCTCGGCCGTCGAGGCGTTCAGCGTCAGCCCGGTCTCGCTTGTGACCGCCGTGAGCATGATCACCGGCATCCGCGGATACAGTTTCTTCAGTTGGTGGCAAAGTATGAGACCGCTGTCCATGTGCTCCATCATCAGGTCGATGATGGCCAGGTCCGGGCGCACGCCGAGCAACAACTCCTCGGCCTCCTTCTGGCCGGCGGCCGTTCGGACGTCGTAGCCGTCGGCTTTCAGGAGGAGCGAAACCTGCTCCAGCGTGTCCACGTCGTCATCCACCAGTATAATGATTTTCTCTGGGGTCATGTTGCCCGACATCCTTCCTTGAATCGCGTTTGTGTGCTCCGGCCCGCCGTCCCGAATGTCCGCGGATCAGACCGCCGCCTCGCGCCGGCAGTAGTGCGTGTGCAGCAGTTCATGGCTTTTCTGACCCAGCGGTTGGCCGAGGAATTCCTTATACAACCGCTGCACCTCGGAGTTCTTGTGCGAGACGCGCACGCGCTCCTCGCGGTCGATCTTGTAGAGGGCCTGCATGCGGGCCTTGACGGCCTCCAGGTCGGCCTTGAGCGGCTGGCCGCCGCCGTTGATGCACCCGCCCGGACACGTCATCACTTCAATGAAGTGGAGGTCCTTGCGTCCGTCGCGAATCTGGTCCAGCAATTTCCGCGCGTTGGCCAGGCCGCTGACCACCGCCGCACCCACCTCCAGGCCGGCGATGTTCACGTGCACTTCCTTGAGGCCCTTGATGCCGCGGACGGCCCGCACCTCGAGATTCTCCAGTTCTTTGCCGGTCAGGAGGTGGTGGGCGGTGCGGAGGGCGGCTTCCATGACGCCGCCGGAGGCGCCGAAGATCTTGCCGGCGGTCGTCCGCTCGCCGAACGGCGTGTCGGCCATCCCGGGCTCCATGGCCATCAGGTCCACGCCGAACCGCTTCAGCAGGTCGCCGAGTTCGCGGGTCGTCAGCACGTAGTCCACGTCGGGGAGGCGGTTCTGCGTCATCTCCGGCCGGCTGCACTCGAACTTCTTGGCGGTGCACGGCATGATGGAGACGCTGACGACGTCCGCCGCATCGAGGCCCTCGCGCTGGGCGAAGAAACTCTTGATCACCGCCCCCATCATCTGTTGCGGGCTCTTGCACGTCGAAAGGTTCCCGAGGAAGTCCGGATAGACCTGCTCCACGAACTTGATCCAGCCCGGCGAACAGGAGGTCAGCATAGGCAGCACGCCGCCCGTCCGGACTCGCTCGGCCAGTTCGCTGCCCTCTTCCATAATGGTCAGGTCGGCCGTGAACGACGTGTCGAAGACGCGGTCGAAGCCGATCCGCCGCAACGCTGCCACCATCCGGCCGTCCACGTCCGTACCGGGCTTGGCGCCGAACTCCTCCGCCAGCGTGACCGAGACGGCAGGGGCGTGCTGCACGACGACCGTCTTCTGCGGGTCCGCCAGCGCCGCCACCACGGCGTCGAGGCTGGACCGCTCCGCCAGCGCCCCGGTCGGACACACCAGGACGCACTGGCCGCAGTTGATGCAACTGGAGA
>JAPLML010000721.1 GCA_026387055.1 Planctomycetota bacterium
GAGTGGAACTTCAGACCCGTCGGCACGGGCGACAGGATTCCGGTGGGCAAGGGCGAACTCGTGTTCATCGAGGCCCCCATGCTCCACTGGCCCGACAGCATGTTCACGTACCTCTCGGGCGCCGGTATCCTCATGACCAACGACGCGTTCGGCCAGCACTACGCCGCGGGCTGCCGCTTCAACGACCAGGTGGACCAGCAGGAGCTCTACGAGGAGGCGCTGAAGTACTACGCCAATATCCTCACGCCGTTCAGCCCGCTCGTGACGAAGAAGATCCAGGAGGTCCTGGCACTCGCGCTTCCGGTGTCGATGATCGCGCCGAGCCACGGCATCCTGTGGCGGACGGACCCGCTCCAGATCGTCCGCAAGTACCAGGAGTGGGCCGCCCAGAAAGGCGAGAAGCGGGCGGTCATCCTCTACGACACGATGTGGCACGCCACCCGCCGCATGGCCGAGGCGATCGGGCAGGGCCTGGCGGCCGAGAACGTCCCTTACAGGCTCCTGCACGTGGCCGTCACGGACCGCAACGACGCCCTGGTCGAGATCTTTCGCTCGAAGGCCGTCCTCATCGGCTCGCCGACGCTCAATAACGGCCTCTTGCCGACCCTCATGCCGATTCTGGAGGACCTGCGCGGCCTGAAGTTCAGGAACAAGATCGGCGCCGCCTTCGGCTCGTACGGCTGGAGCGGGGAGGGCGTGAAGATCATCGAGCAGCATTTCGCGCAGTTCAAAATTCCGCTGGCAGCCGAGGGGGTGGCGGCCAAGTGGCGGCCCACGTCGGACGACCTGGCCCGTTGCGAGGCCCTCGGCCGGCAGGTGGGCCAGGCCGTCCTGAAGAACGACGAGTAGTACTACAACGCCACGTCGCGCGGCGGGTCTCCCGACCCGCCGCGGTCGCCGCGGCGACCGTTATCTCGCCGCCCGGGGGCAATTGCCGCGCGGTGGGTCAGGTCGAAGACTCGCCGTGGCGAGAGACCCACCGCGCACGGGTTAAGTGGCGTTGTAGTCCTACCCACAGTCTTGAGAGTTGCCGGAGAGCATGCTTTCGCCCTACTGCCGCTCATGCGGTCTCAGGGAAGTACCGCATCGACTCCTTCTTGAACTCCGTGACCGAAAAGAGGACCGCGTAGTCCTCGACGCCGATCTCCCCGGTCATCGCCGCCACGGTGCGCCGCACCTCCTCTTCCGACTGGCCGTGGACCATCGCGAAGAGATTGTACGGGAAGTCCGGCAGCGGCGGGCGTCGGTAACAGTGGCTGACCTCGCCGTGCTTCGCCAACCGCTTCCCGGCGGCGTCGATAACGTCAGGGGCAGCGCGGAACGCCGCCATGCCGTTGGCGGCAAAGCCGAGCTCGCGGTGCCGCACGACCGCCCCGAACCGCCGGATCACCCCTGAGTCCAGCCACGCGCGGATCTGTTGCACGACGCGCGCCGTCGGCCACCCACGCCGCGCCGCCCGTGCCGCCCCCGGTTCGCGCTCCCCCGGCCGGCCGTCCTGGAGCAACCGCCCGCGGGCCCTCTGCTTCCCGTCGAGCGGAGGAGGGACGCCCTCTGTGCGTCCGCCCGCGTCCTGCGGCGCCTGCGGCTCGCCCGCCAGGTCGAATTGCACGCGGATCTTGTAGACCGTCAGGGCCGGGAGGCTGTGGAAGTCCGGGATGCCCGTTTCCCGTCGCAGGGCCTCGATGGTTCGCTCAAGCTCCGCCGCCGACGGGCAGACAAGCGTGAACCAGAGGTTGTACGCGTGCCGCCGCTCGTAGTTGTGCGTGACGCCCGAGAGGCGGTTGACCCGCGCCGCCACCTCCGCCAGCCGCTCCGGCGGAATCCGCGCCGCCACCAGCGTCGAGGCATAGCCGAGGCTGCGCGAATCGAACACCGGGCCGAGCCGCCGGATCATCCCGTCGCTGACCAGCCGCCGCACCCGCGCGATCATCTCTTCCGGGTCGATGCCGAGCCGCGCGGCCAGTGTGTCGAACGGCCGCTCCTCGGCGGGCAGGCCGCCTTGGATGGCTGTCACGATCTTCCTATCGAGTTCATCCATAGTTTTTGTGCGCGGCGGGTCTCCGGACCCGCCGCGTGCGTGCTTTCCTACTCGCGGTGCCCTAGGCGCGGTGGGTCAGGAGACCCACCGCGCGACCTTGAGCCGCGGCGGCTAAATGTGCGCATGTGCGCGGCAACTAACCAAGCTTGGCCTCGCCCTTCACGATGGCGTCAATGAGCGCGGGTATGGTGTGCGGGTCGGCCTCCACCGCCGGTTCCAGGCCGAACGAGCGAAGCGTCGCCGACGTCGTCGGGCCGATGCTCGCGATGCGGGCCCGCGAGGCCTTCACGCGGTCGCGGCCCACGGCGTCCACGAAGTTCTGCACGGTCGAAGAACTCGTGAACGTCAGCCAGTCGACCTCGTTGGCGGCGAGCATCCGCGAGACCGTCTCCACGTTCGAGAGGTCCGGCACCGTGCGATACGCCACCACCTCGCGCACGAGCGCGCCCTTCGACGCCAGCGCCTCCGTGAGTTCCTTCGGCGCGATGTCGGCCCGCGGCAGGAGGATGCGGACGCCGGCGAGGTCCTGCCTCGCCGCAAGCGCCGCTGCGACCGCGGCGACCGTGAACCTCTCCGGCTGAAGGTCCGCCCGGATGCGGAGTCGCGCCAGGCGTTCCGCCGTCGCGGGGCCGATGGCGGCGATCCGCCGGCCCGCCAAGGCCCGCGCATCAAGACCCATGCCCGCGAGCGTCTCGAAGTACGCGTCGACCCCGTTGGTGCTCGTGAAAACGATCCAGTCGAATGCATCGCGGTCGGCCACGGCCTGCCTGAGCCCCGTCGCATCCTCCGCCGGTACGATGCGGATGGCCGGCGCCTCGAAGACCTCCGCCCCCAGGGCCTCCAGGTTGGCCGCCAGTTCCGACGCCTGGGCCCGCGACCGCGTCACGACGATTCGCCGCCCGAAGAGCGGCCGCCGTTCGAACCAGTTCAGCCGCTCGCGCAGCGCCACGACCTCGCCCACGACGATCAGGGCAGGGGCGGCGATGCCGGCTGCCTCCACAAG
>JAPLML010000483.1 GCA_026387055.1 Planctomycetota bacterium
ATGCACGGCCACGCAAAAGCGCGTGACCGTGCCACCCGGCAATCAGGCATGACGCTAAACACGTACGGTTGCTTGTCAACCCGTGGCACGTGAAAGAAGGCGACGCCAGCCGAGCACTCGCCCCGGCCTACTTGCGCACCGTCAGGATCGGAATGTCCAGCCCGTGCCGCACGTGCTGGATGGTCTCGCCGTGGAGCACGTCGGCGAGCGCCCGATGTCCGTGACCGCCCATCACCAGGAGGTCCACGTCCTCTGCGCGGGCCAACTCGATGAGGCCTCGCGGCATGCGGCCGTAGCCGAGCGCGTGCCGCACCGCCGCGATGCCGCGGCCCGCGAGATCCTTGCGCAGGCGCTCGGCCAGGGCCACGAGATACTCCTCGTCGGACCGCTGCTCTAAGTCGCCCGTCTGCGGACCGTACCACTGCCCGCCCACGCCCTCGACCACGTGCATCAGCACGAGCTCCGCCCCGTGGGCGGAGGCCAAGGCAATCGCCTCGGCCAACGCGGCGGAGTCAGCGGCGGTGGCTTCCAGGGCCACGCCGATCCGGCGGAACGGCTTCGGGTTCGCCTGGGCGAGCGCTGCCACCTCCTCGACCGGAGGGACCGGCGCGGCCAGGGCGCCCCCTTCGCGCCGCACGGCCATCCACGCGAGGAGCGCCGCCAGCGGCGCCGCAACGAGCGCCGCCCCCGCCGCCACCATCCAGCCGTACGGCCCCGCCGCCGCGGCCCACTCCCCGATCTGCCCGTATAGAAGCCACGCGTTCAGCCCTACGATCGCCGCGGCCACGAGCCACGCCACTGCCTGAAGAGGCGCGCGGCTCGCAAACGGGCCCATCTTCTGTCGGCTGCCGGTGAACCGGATCAGCGGCACGATCGCAAAGGGCAACTGGAGGCTCAGGACCACCTGGCTGAGGATGAGCAGGCGGTACACCCCCTTGTCGCCCACCAGGAGGATGACGATGACCGCCGGCGTGACGGCCACCAGGCGCGTCGCCAGCCGCCGCAGCCACGGCCTCATGCGGAACTGGAGGAACCCCTCCATCGTGATCTGGCCCGCCAGCGTCCCCGTGACGGTCGAGCTCTGGCCCGAGGCCAGCAGCGCGAGCGCGAACGCGACCGGGGCCGCGCCGCTCCCCAGGAGGTCCTCCAGGAGCGCGTGGGCGTCCTGGAGTTCGGTTACCTGGGCGCCGCGGCTCCAGAAGGCGGCCGCCGCCGTGATCAGGATGGCCCCGTTCACCAGCATCGCGCCGTTCAGCGCGATCAACGAGTCCACGAGGTTGTAGCGGCACGCCTGGGCCACGGCATCGCGGCTGCGGTGCACGTCGCGGCTCTGCACCAGCGACGAGTGCAGGTACAGGTTGTGCGGCATCACGGTCGCCCCGAGGATGCCTATCGCCACGTAGAGCTGCTCCTGCGTGAGCGGGCCGGGCCTCAGGCCGCCGAGGACCCCCGCCCATTCGGGCCGGCTCAGGAAGATCTCGACGATGAAACAGATGCCGATGACTGAGATCAGCATCACGATGATCGCTTCCATCTTGCGGATGCCGAACCGCTGCATCACGAGCAGGAGGAGCACGTCGCCGGCCGTAATCAGCACCGCCCACAGGATCGGGATGCCGAAGAGGAGGTTCAGGGCGATGGCCGACCCGAGCGCCTCGGCCAGGTCGGTCGCGGCGATGGCGATCTCGGTGAGGGCGAACAGGGCGTACCGGACCGGCGGCGGGTACTCGTCGCGGCAGGCCTGCGCGAGGTTGCGCCCGGTCACGAGGCCGAGCCGCGCGCTCAGCGTCTGAAGGAGCACCGCCAACGCATTGCTCAACACCAGAACCCACAGGAGGGCATACCCGAACTGCGACCCGCCCGCGATGTCGGTCGCCCAGTTCCCCGGGTCCATGTACCCGACCGAGACCATGTAGGCCGGGCCGACGAACGCCAGCAACCGCCGCCACCAGCGCGTGCCGGGAATCCGGACCGAGCGGGCGGCGTCATCGAAACGCGGTCCGGCGCCCGGTTCGCTTGACGTGTTCGGCATGCCTTCCAACGCCGTTAACCAAGTGCCATTACATTGTGGTTTAGGCTCGCGTTTATCTGGGTTCTTTCGCACCGCGTCAGCCTGTGGAGTTTCGGAGGTCCGGGCGGATGATCGTTCTTCTTGCGGGGCCAGTACCGCGTGTGTTTCCGCCGGCGGCGTCGATAGTCGTCCC
>JAPLML010000636.1 GCA_026387055.1 Planctomycetota bacterium
GCCATGGCCGCGGACCGCCTGGTCCACGTCTACGGCGGCGGCGGCCACACCGTCATGATGGTCTTCGAGATGTTCTTCCGGGCGGGGGGCCTGGCGAACATCAACCCGATCCTCGGCCACGACATCAGCCCGGTGTGCCAGGCTCTTAAATATCTGGAGGTGGAGCGGACGCCCGGCTACGGCAACTGCCTCATCCGCTACTACGAAGTCGGGCGGGGGGACCTGCTCATCATCTTCCATAACATCGGGATGAACCCGGCGACCATCGACGCCGCCGCGGAGGCGAAGCAGCGCGGCGCGAAGATCATCGCCGTCTCGTCGAGCGACTGGCGGAAGAAGCTCCCCCGCGACCACCACATCCGCCACCCGAACAAGAAGCACCTCTTCGACTACGCCGACCTCTGCATCGACGACGCCAATCCTTTCGGCGACGCCGACTTCAAGGTCGCGGGGTTCAACGTGCCCGTGGCGCCGACGTCGACGATCGTCGACGCCTACCTTGCGCACCGCATGGTCATGGAGGCGGTGGCCGAGATGGTGCGGCGCGGCCTGGAGCCGCCCATCTTCCGCAGCGCGAACCTGCCGGGCGGAGACGAGTACAACGCGAGGCTGCTGAAGAAATACAAGCCGCGTGTGAAGGACCTGTAGCTTATCCATTTGCGATTTTAGATTTGTGATTTTCGATTTGACGGCTGCGGCTTACGCCGCGGTGGGGTCTTATCGTTGCCTGCAAAATCGAAAATCCAAAATCAGAAACCGAAAATGGATTGGCCGAAGGCGAAAGGTGACACCGTGCCAAGGACTACCCCTGCCGCAACCTACCTGCGTCTGGTGCGCCGAAGCCTCGCCGGCATCCGGCGGGCCCTGCCGGCCCTGGCGGCACTCGGCGAGGGCATGGCCCGGCCGGTGCTCGCCGGGGGCAACCTCACCCCTGCGACGATCACGGAGTTCTGGCCGAGCGAGTTCAGCGGGCGGGCCGGCGGCCTCATGGGCCTGAAGTCGGGCCAGTGGGTCCCCGAGCGGAAGACCGACGTGGCGTACTTCGCCCTGCCCGACCCGCGCCGATGGGACCCGCGGCGCGACGAGCGCCTGGCGAAGCTCCTCAAGTCGCCCGGGCAGCTCTTCGTCATCGGGCGGAAGGAGGACCTCGCGGCCCTCGGCGCCGCGCGCCGCTTCGCGGGCTTCACGGGCGGCCCGGCGGCAAACGACGGGCTGTACGCCCTCGGCGACATCCGGCCCCTGGCGCCCCTGCGGCCCTTCGAGCAGATCGTGCGCGGCTGGGCGGCGGCGGGCGAATTCATCGCCGCCTGCACGCGGGCCGGACGCATGCCTATAATATGGATGAGTGTATGGCTCGAAGGGGCGCTTGTCCGGAACGCGTCGTTCACGCCGCTCGACAACCGGCGCGAGCCGTGGAGCACGCCGATGTTCCACAAGGACCGGTACATTCCGCCGCTGGCCGCGGGGCGGGTGGGCGCCGAGTTCCTGGATTTCGTGGAGGGCATGCTCGGCGCGCTCGAGGGCCAGTTGGACGTTCTCGCGCGGGCGGGCCGGTGGCTGGCCGAGGCCAGGCGGGCCGGCCGCCGCGTCTGGACCGTGGCCGTGGGGCACAGTTACCCGATGATCCTGGAGCGGCCGAAGGAGGGCTACCCGCTCGAGTGGGGCGGCTCGGTGAGCGACCTGGCGAAGGCCGTGCCGGCCGACCTCGGGCGCGGCGACGTGGCCCTGCACCTCGGCTACTCGCCGGTGAACGTCGAAGACGTGCAGCGGATCTGCGCGCGCGGTATCCGGTTCATCTACACGTCGCCATACGGCCGTCCGGCGGCGCTCGGGGACCACAAGAACCTCTTGTGGCTGGATCTGCCGTGGCGGCCGGGCGACGCGTGCGTGGACGTGCCGGGCTACAGCGTGCGCATCCTGCCCTCCAGCTCCAGCGCCCACACGATGGCCTACTTCGCCATCCTGGCCGAGATGGCCGAAGGCATGGGCTGGAAGTGAATTGCGGATTGCGGATTTCGGATTGCGGATTCAACGGCGAACGGCAACGGCCGAAAAGCAACGATACCTGCCCAGCCCTCGCACGGTTGAATCCAATGGCAACTTGAGCACCCGTTGCCGGCCGCTGGTCGGGAGTCGAGCCATGAAATCGCCCCTAGGCCTGCAAGCCGTCGTCGCGATCCTCGTCGTCGCCGGCTTGGCCGGGGCGGCCCTGGCCGCCGCTGCGCCGGCGCCGAGCCAAGCGCCGGCGAACAATCCGCCCGCTGCCGTCCCGCAAGCCAGCGCCGCCGCCGACTCCGGATTCACGGACTCCTCCATCAATTTCGGCAACTTCATGGACCTGGGCGGTTCCGGCTTCACCGGCAGCAGCACCGGAGGCGGAGGACGAACCACCACCAGCGGCGCACAGCAATCCAGCGTGGCCACGCGGTCCATGAACCTGCCCGGCGTCCTCGGCGTGGTCCCCACCATGTTCCGCCGCAATGCCAAGGCCCTCCTCGCCAGCATGGCCGCCGCCAACGGGAACAAGCCGGCGACGCCGGCCGAGCCGGGCGAGGTCAAGCGCCTCGCGGAAACCCTGGCGGCCAGCGATGAGAGCCAGCGAACTGCCGCCGCCCAGCGCCTGGCCGAGTTGGGCGATGCGGCGTCCGGTACGCTCGTCGACCTGCTGACCAACTCGCAGGCCCCGATGACCCAGCGGGCCGCGGCGGCGGAGGCCCTCTTGGCGGTCGGCCGTCCGGCCACGCCGGCGCTCGTCACAGTTCTGACGGACGAGAACCCGTTTGTCCGCGCGAAGGCTGCCGAGGTCCTCGGCGCGATCGGCGACCGCACGGCCGTCCGGCCCCTCACCAAGATTCTCGGCGACAGGGAGCCCACCGTCCGCGACAAGGCGGCCTGGGCCCTCGGCCTTCTGGGTGACCTGGAGGCCGCCACCCCGCTGGCCGACCTCCTGCGGCGGGACGCCTCGCTCGACGTGCGGATGACCGCCGTGACCGCCCTCGGTCGCCTGAGTTGCCGGGCCTCCATCGAGCCGCTGCTGGAGGGGCTCCAGGGCGAGCCCCCGCGGCTGCGGGCGGCCTCGGCCCGCGCGATCGGCGGGATGGGCGAGATGCTGGCCTCCGGCGTCCGCGGCGAAATCGGCCGCGCCAAGGCCGGCGAGGCCCTCATGATCG
Source organism: Planctomycetota bacterium (assembly GCA_026387055.1). Classification (GTDB taxonomy): domain Bacteria; phylum Planctomycetota; class Phycisphaerae; order FEN-1346; family FEN-1346; genus JAPLML01. The sequence goes on from JAPLML010000636.1 coordinate 3,171, forward strand.
CCCTCCAGGACAAGGACCTCGCGGTGCGGGCCGCCGCCATCGACGCCCTCGGAGCGCTCAAGGAGCAGCGGGCGGTCGATCCGCTGGCGGCCCTCGTCGACGACCCCCAACTCGGCCCCTCGGCCGTCAAGGCCATCGGCCGCATCGGCACCAATCACGCCCGGCGTGCCCTTCAGAAACTCGCCGCCGGCCCCGACGACACCACCAGCACCGCCGCCAGAGAAGCCCTCGCCCAGATGCGCGCGCGGTCGTGAGGGGCGTAGGGGCACGGCATGGCGTGGTACGTGTGTAGCGATTGTGCCGCTGTGCCAATAGCAGGTGTGGCACGGCCGGCTTGTCCGGCCGTGGCAGAGCGCCGGCCACATTCCCC